>JAZUQN010000094.1:0-3282 GCA_045605745.1 Eubacteriales bacterium | reverse complement strand
GGGATATATGAGCAAAAATATTCAAAACAAGGTAATAGATATTACCGGCATAGAACTTACGCCCGGAGAGCCTACCATTTGTCTTGGCAACGGAGAGCAAGGCTTTGAGTGTTGTTGCGATGAGTGCGACTATTATTTACTTTGTTTCCCCCAGTTTGATCCAAAAAACAAAGAAGGGACTATTAAGGAAAATTAAGGTTATATTGGATAATCGTATAAAAAGGACAGAGAACGTAAAAAATTGTCTCTGTCCTTTTTCATCGGTATGTAACGTATTCTATTGAATTTCAAAACTGTCCTTTAAAGTATATAACGTTAGGCTCAGCTTTTTAATGTCCAAAATTATTTATATGAACGCTTTGTATCTCTATAAATCTTCATAATTCGCCCAAGAATATCATTGTGGTCAAAATCCTTGTGATAAACTATGTTAGTTTCTCGTATCATGCTTAGATTTTCTATTGGCAAAACAGCTATCTTCCCTTTCAAAAATTCATCCATACAAGCACTTTTTGCCAAAATTGATACCCCCAGGTTTTTTCTTATAAGATCCTTTATTGTTGCAATATTATCAACCTCAAGCATAATATCAAAATCCGTTATGCTCTCTCCAATACTTTCAAGCTGCGTCTCAAACTGAATCCTTGTGGCAGAGCTTGGGAGGCGGAGTATCATCTTTTCCTTTTTCAGCTCTCTAAGCGTAACCATCTCCTGCTTTGCAAGGTGATTTTCATTTGCAAGAACACACACCAGATAGTCTGTATCAAGCATCAGAGAACGAAGCTCCTTGCCCGACGGCTTTCCATCAACAATTGCAAGATCAAGCTCATAATTTTCAAGCATATTATAAAGATTTGTTATGGGTTCTGTAATAATTGTTATGCTTGCACCTCCGCATTCACTGCCGTATTTTGCCAAAACCTCGGTTATGAGATTACTTTCTGCAGTGTGAGTGATACCAATGCGAATATTGGAAAGGTATCTTCCGATCTCCGACAATTCTCCTCTCAGCTTGTCGTTAAGTGCGTTCATCCGCCTTGCGTATTTCACTATAATTTCGCCATCAGGCGTGAGTTTAAGCTCGCCTTTTCCTCTAACGAATATCTTTTTATCAAGATCAGCTTCAAGTGCACTTATATGGTGACTTATTGCCGGCTGGGTGAGCGACAGCTGCTTTGCGGCCCTAGTGAAGCTTCCACATTCAACCACCGCAAGCAGTGTTTTTATTCTAATATCTATCACAAGATCACCTTCCATAAATATTTTTTATATCCCGAAGAAAAAATATAATTTGACTTTATAGCAAAAACATTATATCATATTATCAGATATTTTTCAAGAGCCGAATTAAAAAAAGTCTATCGGCTCGATTTATTTTTCGGAGGTGATAAGTTGCTAAGTGCACTTTATGATAGAATAGGGGAAAACGGATACAGTGCCGTTATAATTATCTCCATTTCACTCATGCTTTTTTTCGGATTCACAATGACCCGTATAACCAAAAGGCTAAAATTACCAAATGTTACTGCATACATAGTTTCGGGCGTTCTTATAGGCCCTACCTGCCTTGACCTTATTCCCCAAAAGATAATTACCGGCACAGACTTCCTTTCTGATATTGCCCTTGCTTTTATCGCCTTTAGCGTTGGTGAATTTTTTAAGATAAGCAATTTAAAGAAAAACGGCATCAAAAGCATAGTAATAACACTCATAGAAGCAGGCCTCACATCTGTTCTTGTTTTCTCGCTTCTCCGCTTTGTTCTGAAAATGAGCTTTGTTCTTGCGCTGGTGCTTGCCGCCCTTGCCTCTGCAACTGCTCCTGCCTCAACCATTATGACTATAAGACAAACAAAGGCCAAAGGAGATCTTGTTGAAACACTTTTGCAGGTAATTGCCCTTGATAATGTTGTGGGGCTGCTTGCATATAGCATTGCAATTTCGGTTGCGTTGTCATTTGGTGCCCATGGCAGTGGCTTTGACATAGGTGTTATTATAATGCCGATAGTAAAGAATATCGCAACAATCGCCATCGGTGCCGCACTGGGGCTTGTAATGAAGCTTCTTTTGTCAAATCGCTCCAGTGATAACAAGCTTATAATTTCGGTTGGTATAATGTTTCTTTTCTGTGGCATTTGCTCCATTTTGGATGTATCGCCGCTTCTTGGATGTATGATGATCGGCGCAGTTTATATCAACCTTTCGGAAGATAATAAGCTATTTCTTCAGCTTGGTTATTTCACCCCACCGCTGCTTCTTTTATTCTTTGTGCGTTCAGGTCTTAATTTTGATCTCACCGCCCTGTTCGGCAGCTCCTCGTCGGTAGGAATCGCACCTCTTTGGGCTGTTAGTATTATCTATTTCTTAAGTAGGATGTTATCTAAATACTTCGGTTCTTTTCTTGGATGTGCAACGGCAAAAAAGAGCAAAAATGTCACTAAATATCTTGGAATGGCAATGTTTCCCCATGCAGGAGTTGCAATAGGTCTTGCAGCAATGGGAGCAAGAACCTTGGGAGGCGAAACAGGAACACTTCTTGAGACCATTATCCTTGCTTCAAGTATCATGTATGAGCTTGTTGGTCCTGTTTGTGCAAAGTTTGCCCTGCAACTATCCGGATCATATTCAAACAAGATCGAGGATATTGCAGAGGTAGAGCCAAGCCACAAGGATGGCAAGAAAAAGAGCGATATCGAGCTTCTTATCGAGAGAATACAGAAGATACAAACCGAGCTTCCACCCCATGTTCAAGATGAGCAATCTGAAGCAGAGCTTGCATTTACGGAAGCCGCAGAAGAGCATTTCAACTCAATGGGAACAAATTTCAGAAGCGGTAGACGAGATCTAAACCGCAGAATATAAAAAAGGAGATTTATCACTATGAATTATGTCGATCCAATAGCAAAACTGATGGGAGAATGGTCATATGAGCTTGGAGCACCGTCAGTAATTTTCCGACTTGGAATATCAATGCTTTTCGCCTTTATAATCGGATGCGAAAGGTCAAGCAAGCGTCATGCGGCGGGCCTCCGCACGTTTATAACGATTTTCCTTGCATCAACGATGACCTCAATGATAGATATATATATGAATGCGGCATACGGCATATCATCCTCCATACTATCTGCAGCAACCGTTATCGGAATTGCCATAATCAGTACAAACTCCATTCTTTTCAGCTCTAAAAGCCAAATTAAAGGCCTTACGAAGTCGGATCGTAGCCATGTCGTTCTGTGAGCCAAGGAGTTGACTGGTGAGATTGTTTTCCTAAGACCGCTTGGCCTC
>JAZUQN010000093.1:0-3993 GCA_045605745.1 Eubacteriales bacterium | reverse complement strand
AGAAAGAATTCACATTGATGAGGTTCTTTAATATTTTTGTGTTAGAAATTTAAACTAAAATAGTAAAGGTAAAGGCTGAGTCTTAAAAACTCAGCCTTTACTGTTATTTGTTAATGGTTATTTTATTTATTTTTTTGCTTGTTTCCTGCGATAAAACCAATTATTGTTAGAGGAAGAGCAATGAAAAAATATACTGGGAAACAAATTGTGCCAAGCAAATAAAATGTTGCCGCAAACTTTGCTCCTCCGCTTTTTTTGCCAGCATAGGATAACCATCCAATAATAGCGCCAAGCGTGAAAAGAACGATGTGTATACAAAGTAGAATTAGAACCGCATATATAAATGCAATTTCTTTATTCATTCCAATTAAATCGAACACTATTTCAAAATATGTACTCAATGCCTCAATAAAATCTGTACCACCGGCTTTTATAACAGCACCACCGAATATCCATAAAAGTGCTACAGAATAGATGGTTGATAAAGTATTAGATATAAATAAGGTTTTGCTTCTCATAATTCAATCTCCTTTTAATCAGCAACCTCAAGCAATCTCTTGCTTACTCTGGTTTGAACTTCAATATAATATTTCATTTCTTCTGTGTTAAGTTCGGCGTTTTCCCACTCGGCAAAATCTACACAGAATTCTGCATAATCAGTTATGTACTTCGCATATTCTGATATTAGAGTGAAATCTGTTGGATTTTTCTTATATTTCTTCATAAATGCAACATATTTGTTCATAAAGCTTTCATAGCTATCCATAGCATCCTTAAATTCAGCAGAGAAACCATCACTTTTAGGAGCTTCTATTGTTTCGATAATTTTTTCGGTTGTGTCTGAAACTACTGATAGGGTCTCATAGGATTCCGAGGTTGGTGTATCGATTGCTAAGGTATTTTCTGTGTTATCCGAGAAAACACTATTGCTGTCAATAGCCTCTGTGTCACTAATCAAAGTGTCGATGAAATAGTTGAAATCATCGAGAGCGTTTGAAAAGCTTTGGTCGTTTGCTCCGTTATTGCAAGAGCAAAGCGAGAAGCAGATAATACCGACAATTGTCAGAACGATCGATAATCTGCCAAAGATAAAGCTTTTTCTTTTTGTTGTAATTTCATTGTTTTTCATGAAAAAAACCTCCGTTTTTAATTTTTTAGCCATTGGGCTATTTATAGACCACATTGTATCATATATAGCCCATTTTGTCAAGTAAAAAAGTCTATAATTAGTAAAAAAATAGTTTTTGGAGGTTATTATGGACACTTATACAGCTGTAAAAAACAGACTTGTTGTGTTGTGCGGCGAAAAGAAGATGGCTATTCACAAATTAGCAATGCGCTCTGCTGTGCCGCCGTCAACTATAAAGAATATTCTTTATGGGAAAAGTCAAAATCCCGGCATTGTGACGATTAAAATGCTATGTGACGGACTTGATATCAGCTTGGTAGATTTTTTTGACACACCGGAATTTAGAAATCTTGAGCAAGAAATATACTGACATTGTCTATATTTGCTAACTAATATGTATGAGAATCGGCATATATAGTAAAAAAACGGAAAACCCCCTTTTCAAAATGGGAATTTTGTGTTATACTATAAAAAGAATAATTGTAAAGAGGTACCAAAATGGCAAAAAGCAAAGATACCGCAAAACAATATAATGATCAAAGTATAACCTCGCTAAAGGGGGCAGATAGAGTTAGAAAGCGTCCGGCAGTTATCTTCGGCTCGGATGGTCTTGAAGGGTGCGAGCATTCTATTTTTGAGATTCTTTCAAACTCGGTTGACGAGGCAAGAGAAGGTTATGGAAATGAGATCATAGTCACGGCTTATAGAGATAAATCTATAAAGGTTGAAGATTTTGGACGAGGTGTTCCTCTTGGATATAACGAGAGGGAAGGCAAATATAACTGGGAGCTGGTTTACTGTGAACTATACGCCGGCGGTAAATATGATAACAACTCGGAAAATTCTGCCTATGGATACTCTCTTGGCACAAACGGTCTTGGTGCTTGCGCAACTCAGTATAGCTCTGAATATATGGATGTTTTTTCTTATGACGGCACCAGGCTCAGCGAGATACACTTTAAAAAGGGAGAGCCTATAAGTGAGCTTGCAGTGAGAGAGCTTGAGCGCAAGGAAAAACGCACAGGAACTGTTATAAAATGGCGCCCTGATCTTGAAGTGTTTACTGATATAAATATCCCCCGTGACTTTTTTGACGATGTTATGCACCGTCAGGCAGTGGTGAATTCGGGCATCAGGTTTGTATTTAAATATGAGCTTGAGGATGGAAAGTTTGAAGAAAAGTCATATTATTATGAAAACGGAATAGCAGACTATCTCCGTGAGCTTGCAGGCGAGAATACCATGACTGCTCCTATTCTTTGGAAGATGGAAACGAAGGGTAAGGACAGAGAAGACAAAGAAGAATATAAGCTTAAGGCGGAATTTTCTTTTTGCATTTCAAACACTGTAAACCGTCTTGAATACTATCATAATTCCAGCTTTCTTGAGCATGGCGGATCTCCCGATAAGGCTGTAAAAACCGCTTTTGCCTATGCGGTTGACAAATATTTAAAGAGCGCAAATAAATATAATAAAAACGAGAAGAAGATAACCTTTGAGGATATCGCCGATTGTCTTGTTCTTGTGATAAATAGTTTTTCAACCATTACTTCCTATGAAAACCAGACAAAAAAATCTATAACAAACAAGTTTATCGCTGATGCAATGACGGAGTTTCTCAAAAGAAATCTCGATATTTATTTCATCGAGAATCCAACAGAGGCAGAAATCTTTGCAAATCAGGTGCTTGTAAATAAGAGAAGCCGCGAGAGTGCAGAGAATACGAGGATCAATATAAAGGAAAAGCTGACAGGCACTCTCGATATTTCAAACAGAGTTGAAAACTATGTTGACTGCCGAACAAAGGATCCGGAAAAGCGAGAGGTCTACATTGTTGAGGGTAAGAGTGCGCTTGGTTCATGTAAGCTTAGCCGCAATGCTGAATTTCAGGCTCTCATTTCTGTCAGAGGTAAGACTCTCAACTGCCTGAAATGCGGATATGACCGTATTTTCAAGAGCGATATTATCGTTGATCTTCTTAGGGTTATCGGTTGCGGTGTTGAGATCGACGGCAGGATCAAGGGTAATATCCCAAGGTTTGATAAAAACCTGTTGCGTTGGTCTAAGATTATTATATGTACCGATGCGGATGAGGACGGTTTTCAGATCAGAACCCTGCTTTTAACTATGTTCTATCGTTTGCTGCCAACGCTTATAGAAGAGGGCAAGGTATTTATTGCAGAAACTCCGCTTTTTGAAATCACAACAAAGAATGAGACATTTTTTGCTTATGATGAATTTGAAAAGGCTGATATACTCCGCAAGCTTGGCGACCAAAAATATAAGCTACAGCGTTCAAAGGGTCTTGGTGAAAACAGTGCCGATATGATGGCTCTGACAACCATGAATCCGGCAACAAGACGCCTTATAGCCGTTACCCCTGCCGATGCGGCTGCAACAGAGCGTATCTTTGAAACATTGCTTGGAGATGACCTTCCGGCAAGAAAAGAGTTTATCGCCGTTCACGGAAGTGAATATGTGAAGGATGCAGATATTTGATTTTTTAGCATCGGGAGCGCTTTTGCGCTCCCGAAATAATTTTTTGGGTAATTTTTGATTTTTTTGGTATAAAACTCTTGACAAAAGAGAAAACTTGTGGTATCATTTATGGGTCGCGTAGAGCGATGCAAGAGTAATAATGGAGAAGTCGCGTAGTTGGTCGAGCGCGCACGACTGGAAATCGTGTAACCGTTAAAAGCGGTTCGAGAGTTCGAATCTCTCCTTCTCCGCCAGTCTAAGAACCCTTGAAAATGCTGAAAAACTCAGTGTTTTCAAGGGTTCTTGCCTTTTTATGATTATTCCGTTTTTTGCTCATTTATACCCTTTTTTACCCATAAAACGTTGTACAAATGTTGTACTAATTA
>JAZUQN010000092.1:0-17434 GCA_045605745.1 Eubacteriales bacterium | reverse complement strand
AGTGTTTAATATACAGTGTTAAAGAAATAACTGTCCGATTTATCAGATAGGCAGCTGTTTCTTCTTTTTTGCTCATGCCGCATGGCAGTGTCTTTGGTATGCGCCAAAGACACGAAAGCGCACTTAGAGGAAAACGCCGTTTTCCTCTAAGGACTCCTTTCCTTAGCGCTACCAACGCTCCTGCGAAAATGCAACGCTGCATTTTCTAAGGGAGCTGTGCATCACTCTGTTCTTCCTTATTGCGCCAAAAAGCACCGGCGCAATAAGGGTGTATCGTACCGCACACTGCTCTCGTCTGTGATAACCGATTGTCCCACAGAAAAATCGCAGTGTGCTCTTGTTTGTGAAAACACATCTCCCCGACAAATCAAAATTTATAAGGTATACATTTAACTTTAATCACGGTTCTTTTGAGATTCTCTATATTCCTTTGGTGTTTTGCCAACCGTTTTTTTGAATATTTTGGAGAAATACTGCACATCCATTATTCCGCAGTGCAAGGCTATGGTTTGTATCTGCAAATTGGTTGTTCTTAAAAGATACTTTGCGTGCTTGATTCGCCTATCTCTTATATGTTCGGAAACTGTTTTTCCCGTCTCTCTCTTGAACACTGTTGCAAGATACCCCGCACTTATACCCTGATTTTCTGCCAGAGCACTAAGCGACAGCTCTGCCGAAAAATCAGATTCAATTAAAAGCACGGCTTTTTGAACTATTGGCGAATATTTTTTTATCGAGTGTTTATAAACAAGCCTGCAATATTCTGAAAACATCTCCTTCATAAGCTCTGCATTTTCTCCGATGCTTTTAATGCCCTCTATCCTTTCAGCAAATCCCGATGACAAGCGATCTATATATATAGGATGAACCCCCCCGTCCTCAGCTGCCTTTCTCAGAAGCGTGTTCATTATAATGCTATAGTTTTTTGCATTTCTGACAGGGTCCGAAACTCTCTTTTCAAAGCTGTATTCTCCAATGGCCGACATAAGCAGCTCTGCCTTATGCTGTTGACCAAGAGAAACAGCCTGCATAAGCTCATTTTCAAAGGCGTAACGACGTTCCATTATATTTACCTTTGCCATTACATCATCAAAATCATTATTTTTTGTGATATAATTTATTTGTGAAGAAGGAAAAGCTTCATGCTTATCAACATCAACAATAGCAAATGACGGGCTGTGCCAAATGTGCTCACAAAACGTATCTATAACTGCAAAAACATTATCCCCCTCAGATAGAACCGGCAATCCCTGATAGTATTCTCCGGCATATTTCTGTGTCATAGGCTCAATTTTCATTTTTTCGCCAAGCTCCATAATATCGTTCTCGTTTTGAGATGAAGAAAGAAAGGGACCGATGTAAATTAGATTTCTCGCATCTGTTGTGGGAAAAAGAAAATATATGTGGCTAAGCTTAAAGCTGTCAGTTATCCTATAGCGGGTCCGCGGCTCAATATCTCCAAGATAGTCTTTTATAAGCAGATCCTTATCAAATTCAACTCCCAAAATATCTTTAAGCTTTGGGTCGATAAGCTCATCTGCCTTTTCGAGAGGAGAATGAATAGAAATGGAAATATGGCATTTTTTAAGAACATCTTTTAAAAATTTGAATTCTATACCTAATGGCACAATACATTACACCCCATTCATTTCAAACGTTTTTTGCAATCTGAACAATTTATACTGGTATTATAGCACATAGTTTTAACGAATACAACAATATTTTTTGAAATAAAATTAAAATAATACAAAAATAGATTAAAATATTACTCACCCTATCCTCAGATGTGAGTTATAATTATATCAGAGAATTTCGCACCCCTTAACCCTAATTTTTAACTAAAATCAGAAAGAGGAAACGAAAATGAAAAAAGAAAAACTCACAAATGAAAAAGGCTCTCGCCCCTTTGGCATACGAGACAGTATAGCATATGCCGCAGGTGATCTCGGTTGTAACATGAGCTTTGCACTCAAGGGTACAATGGCACTTTTCTGGACACAGGTAATGGGCATGAGTGCTTGGTATTCACTGCTGCTTATCATAGTGCAGGTTTGGGATGCCATCAATGACCCGCTTATCGGTTCAATTATCGATGCAGACCGCCATACATACAAGAGAAATAAATTCCTTCAGTATATCTGGGTTGGCTCTATAGGTCTTATAGTTGGCGGCGCTTGCTGCTTCCTCCCCTTTCCGGGTGCACCAGTATGGGCTAAATTTATAATCTTCATTGCCGGCTATGTTGTTTGGGATGCATTTTATACAATCGCAAATGTCCCCTACGGCTCGCTGCTTTCAGTGATCTCAAACAAAACAGCGGACAGAGCATCACTTTCTGCTTGGCGTTCGGTTGGCTCAATGGTTGGAAATATGCTTCCAATGGTTATTCTCCCATTCCTCATTTATAACGAGGATGAATCTCTCAACGGAAACATGGTTTTTGTTGCAGCTCTTGTGATGGGCGTTCTTGGCTTTATATGCTTCCAGTTCATGATCAAAAATACCGAGATCAGAGTTGAAACAGAAACAAAGGTAAACGAAGATCAGCCCAAATTCAATGTTTTTGAGGCACTCGGAAACTTTATTCACAATCGTCCTGCTGTTGGTGCAACCCTTGCGGCAATGGGTATGTTTATTGGTATGCAGGGTGCTGCCACTGCTGTTTCGGTTACATTTCAGATCTATTTTAAGAACACAGAAATTTCGGGAATCGTTCAGCTTTTTGCCATGATACCAATCGTGGTTTTCACACCTCTTGCTCGAAAGATGGTTGAAAAATACGGTAAAAAGGAGCTTGCTGTAGTTGGTGCAATATGCTCTATCATCGGTGGTCTCGGCCTTTTTATCATTATTCCCGACAACACAAATCTTGACCTCATAATTTATATACTCTGCCAGCTTGTCTATAGCCTTGGCCTTGGTATTTATTCAACAGTATCCTGGGCGATGATGGGCGATGCTATCGACTATAATGAATGGAAAACCGGAAAGAGAGAAGAGGGCGTTGTATATTCGCTTCATTCCTTCTTCCGTAAGCTTGCTCAGGGTATAGGCCCTGCAGTTGCTCTCATTATTATGCAGAGTATGGGATATGTTAATAATGCTGTTGATCCCGAAACAGGCGCAGCAATGATAGATGTAAATCTGCTTCCTTGGGATTTTGCAGTTGAGCTTCGCACATTGGTTGCAATTCTGTTCCTTGCTTCTGCGCTTATGCAGTTTATCGGTCTTGGTCTTGTTTATAACCTTGACAAAAAGACTCTTGCAAGGATGAACGAAGAGCTTGGAAGAAATCCTGTTGAAGATACCGAGATGGCAGAAATTACCGAATAAAGGATAAAAACTTTTTAGAATTACATTTATCCGATATCCGCCATTTAACGGATATCGGATAATAATATAACAATCTATATAGGAGAACAAATGTGAGAAACATAATCAATCTTAATGAAAACTGGCTGTTTGTCAAGAACACGGCAGACATAAACATCCGTGAGGGTGCTACAATAAGCCTTCCGCACACCTGGAATGCAGAGGACGGACACGATGGCGGCAACGACTATTTCCGCGGCTCTTGTCTTTATGCCAAAACAATAAAAGAATCAGACCTCCCCGAAGCAGATCTTTATTATCTTGAATTCAGAGGGGCAAACTCCTCAGCCGATGTTTATGTGGGCGGTAAAAAGCTGGCTCACCATGATGGCGGCTATTCAACCTGGAGAGTTAATATCACAGATAAGATATGTGAGGAGACGGATATTGCCGTTATCGTTGACAACTCTCCAAATGAAACCGTTTATCCCCAGATGGCAGACTTTACATTTTATGGAGGTCTTTACCGTGATGTAAATCTTATTTGCGTAAATAATTCGCATTTTGACCTTGACTATTATGGCGGCACAGGCCTCAAAATAACCCCCATCGTAAACGGTGACAATGCAGAGGTTGAGGTTGAGGTATTTACAACAGACCTTTCTGCCGATCAAAAGCTTGTGTACACCATTTATGACAAAGAGGAAAACGAGCTACAGAAGATCGAGACAACAGAAAAGGTTGCGAAATTCACCATCAAAGATGCACACCTGTGGAATGGGCGCATAGACCCTTATCTCTATTGCTGTGAGGTTGAGCTAAAAGAGGGCGAAAACGTGCTGGATAATGTTTGCAGCCGCTTTGGATGCCGCAGCTTTAAGATAGATCCCGACAACGGATTCATTCTTAACGGAGAGGAATACCCCCTTCGCGGTGTATCTCGTCATCAAGATAGACTTGGCGTTGGCAATGCCCTTCTGCCTGAGCATCACGAAGAGGATATAGACCTTATTATGGAGGTTGGCGCAACCACAATTCGACTTGCTCACTATCAGCACGATCAGTATTTCTATGATCTCTGCGATGAAAAGGGCCTTGTTATCTGGGCAGAGATCCCCTACATTTCAAAGCATATGCCCGGGGGCAGAGAGAACACCATTTCGCAGATGAAAGAGCTGATAACTCAGAATTATAATCACCCGTCTATCGTTGTTTGGGGACTTTCAAACGAGATATCCATTGGCGGCTCTGACGATGACCTTCTCCAGAATCACCGAATTCTCAATGATATGGTGCACGAAATGGACAAGACACGTCTGACAACAATTGCGGCTGTTTCAATGTGCAAAATGGACGATCCCTATCTTCTTATCCCCGATGTTGTGTCCTATAACCACTATTTCGGCTGGTATGGCGGAGACACAAGCATGAATGGCCCCTGGTTTGATAAATTTCACGAAACTCACCCAACCATTCCGATCGGCTGCTCTGAATACGGCTGTGAAGCACTTAACTGGCACACAAGTGATCCAAAGCAGGGCGATTACACAGAGGAATATCAGGCGTTTTATCATGAGGAACTGATAAAACAGCTCTTCACACGCAAATATATGTGGGCAACCCATGTTTGGAATATGTTTGATTTCGGTGCTGATGCAAGAGCTGAAGGCGGCGAAAACGGACAGAACCACAAGGGTCTTATCACAATGGACAGAAAGTATAAAAAGGATGCTTTTTATGCATATAAGGCTTGGCTTAGCAAGGATCCCTTTGTACACCTTTGCGGCAAGAGATATGTTGACAGAGTTGAGGATGTGACAAAGGTAACGGTTTATTCCAATATGCCCGAGGTAGAGCTTTTTGTCAATGGAGAAAGCATCGGCAAAAAGACTGCGGAGGATCATTTCTTCTATTTTGATGTGAAGAATGTTGGAGAGAGCAAGATTGTTGCAAAGGCGGGCGAGCTTTCAGATGAAGGAGTTATTCGCAAGGTTGAGGAGAAAAATATGGACTATGTCCTTGTTGAAAAGGGCGCAGTTCTCAACTGGTTTGACATCGATGCTCCCGAGGGACGCTATTCTCTTAACGATAAGATAAGCGACATCATGAAATCAAAGAGAGGAAAGATGTGGTTTATCGGCATGGGCTTGAAGCTGAAGAAAAAGATGGATGCCGGCAAAAAGAAAAATAAGGACGAGAAGAAATCCGGCGGCTTTGAGGTTGATCTAAAGGCTGATGGCGGTCTTATGGAAATGATGGGCGGCTTTACAGTGCTTCGTCTCACAAGCATGATGGGTATGATGAACATTTCATTTACGAAAGAAGAGCTGCTTAAGATGAACAAAAAGCTCAATCGCATAAAAAAGCCAAAATAAAAAATTGATAACAAATGGCAGAGTTAAAAAAATTAACTCTGCCATTTTGTCGCAATAAAGTTGATTTTGAATTACGGGGGAGTTTGCGGTGAGCCAAGCTGCTAAGGTTTAGCTCACTCCCCCTATAAACCCCTATTTAATTTATTCGCCATATTCACTGCTGTGATACTTTCCGTTCATACATAGAAAAACAGTTTGATCTCCGCCCACTGTGGTGGGGCCTTGAGAAAAATTAACCACCCATAAGCCTTTTTGATAATCAAATTCTGCAGAAACCATCTCATACTCAATGGTGCAGTTTTCTTTTGCAATCTCTATGGCTTTTGATTTACCAATATGCTCCGGGTCAGAAAGCTCAAGGGTATTTAAAATACCCTCAATATCATCCTGATACTCCTCAATATTTTCGTCGAACCCCACGATTTCTAAGGTATAAAGTCCCGGAAGATCCTCAAAAACATATAGCTCCCATGTGGACTCGCTGTATGTGGGATCATATCTATATCGGTTGGCTGTATATTCACCTGCCCCGGTTGCGTCACACACCAAACCGGTTGCACACTCAAGAGCAAAGGAGCGGTCAAGAAAATAAAGAAGCACCTTGGACTGCGGTGATGAGGATGGATAAAACTCGATACCCATTGTGTCAGAGCCTTCGGTATAAGGCTTTATGTTATACTCCCATTCCATTGGCACTTTGGCACTCATATAAACAAAATTGTGTCCAAACGAGGCAATTTCACGGTTGTCCTCGCCATAGTAAAGCGTTTTAAATTCATGTCCCTCGGCGCACTCTCTCGGCATTTCCACAATAATATGCCACATCGCTATATCCATGGTGCATGCTTCGGGCACTATGCGCTTTATCCATATAGTATCATCGTTTGTCACTCCCATAAATTCATGGGTTATCGATCCGCTTCCCTCTTGCAAAACAGCTATTACAAGCATATTTTCATTAAAAAAATCATCCTTGTATTGAGAAAAAGCACTTACGCTTAACCCATGATAACTAGAGCCGCTGCCGAAAAAATATGACTCAAGCTCGGCAAACGATTCGATGTTTAAAGTATATGGAAATTTGATATCTTCCCGATATGCTCCGCTTTTTATATATCTCACAGGATAGAACCGGGGCTCATCAGTCTTTTCCTGTGTTTCGGTTTCGGCGGTATCGGTGCTTTCCGTCATCTCCCCATCATGTTTGTCTTCAATGCGAGCACAGGATATGACTAAGCTTAATACCAAAATAGCTAAAACAAGAATTAATACCTTTTTCATAAGTAACCTCCTTTTCTCTTTACCTATATGACGCACAGAAAAAATGAATGTTCCAATATTCCCCTTAAAACAATTTTTCCATCGCTCAAATCAATATTTTTTTGGCTTTTTCCTGCCTCACGGTGATTGACAAAAGGTAAAATATGCTATATAATATACTTAATAAATTTAAAAGGTAGGTATAAATTATGACCGACATAAGAGCAGATATCCCGGCAAAATATAAATGGGATCTTAGTGCTATATATCCCGATATGAATGCCTTTGATGCAGATTTTGAAAAGGCATCCGCCCTTGTAAAAGAATTTCCAAGGCACGCAGAAACAATGCTTAAAAGTGCAAAGGACCTTTACAATATGCTCTCCGACAAAACAGAGCTTGAAAGACTTATAGAAAAGCTATTTATCTTTGCACATCTGAATTCTGATCTTGATCTTTCAGACAATTTTTACCTTGCACTTATGGGCAAGATGCATAATTTGGCTTGCGAAGCAGGCTCTGCATCCTTCTTTGTTTCTCCTTCTCTTCTTCGTCTTGACGAGAAGACCACCGAAAAGTGGTTTAAAGAATATCCAAAGCTGGAGGAATATCGCAGGACTATCGAGGTTGAGCAGAGATACCGTCCACACACTCTCTCGGATGAAAACGAAAAGCTTCTTGCCGATCTGCAAATGGCAATGGGCTCACATTCAAATATCCGAACCATATTCGCCAACGCCGATATGACCTTTGGCAAAATAAGAGACGAGCAGAAAAAGCTTGTTGAGCTGACAGAATCCACCTATGTTCTGCGCCTTATGAGCGAGGACAGAAATGTTAGACGCGCAGCATTCAAAAAGCTATATGAAACCTATGATAAATATGGAAACACTCTTTCCGCACTTATCAACTCATATGTTCGTGAGCGTGCAACCGTTTCAAAGGTTCGCAAATTTGATGACAGCCTTACTGCATCGGTATTTAATGATGAGGTTACACCGGAGATATATAATAACCTTATAAATGCTGTTTCAAACGGTCTTGAGCCGCTTTTTGAATATTATGATGCAAAGCGTGAGGTTCTCGGCCTTGCAAAGCTTCATATGTATGATGTTTACACTCCTCTTATATCCTCCTGCACAAAGGAATATACCTTTGAGGAAGCTACGGAAGAGGTGCTGAAAACCGTTGAAATACTTGGCAAGGAATATCACGATACTCTTGAAAAGGGTATTAAAGAAGAGCACTGGGTTGATGTTTTCCCAAGCAAGGGAAAGAGAGGCGGTGCATACAGCTCAGGCTGCTATGACACAGCTCCTTATATGCTTCTGAACTATACGGGAAAGCTGGATGATGTTTCTACCTTTGCTCACGAATCCGGTCACTCTATGCATTCCTGGTATTCAAAAAAGGACAACACTCCCCAAGAATCACAATATACAATTTTTGTGGCAGAGGTTGCTTCAACCGTTAACGAGCTTCTCTTTGCTCACAGAAAACTGCGTGAATCAACCAGTGATGATGAAAAGCTTTCTATCCTCAATCAGATAATGGAGACATACAAGGGCACGCTTTATCGTCAGACTATGTTTGCAGAATTTGAAAAGACTATTCACGAGCTGAGCGAAAACGGTGCAACACTCACAAAAGAGCTTCTTTGCGACAAATATTATGCTCTTATCAAAAAATATTTTGGAAACCATGTGGTGGCTGACAAGGAGATTGCTCTTGAATGGATGCGTATACCTCATTTCTATCGTTGGTTTTATGTTTACAAATATGCAACCTGCATTTCTGCGGCATCATCTATCGTGCGCCGTATAGAAAATGAGGGCGAGGCTTATATCAAGCAATATCTGAAATTCCTGGGATGCGGCGGACGCATAAGTCCTCTTGAAAGTCTGAAGGTTGCGGGCATTGATCTCACAAAGCCTGAGGTTATCGAAGATGCCATTGCAGATTTTGCCGAAACCGTTAAAATGTTCAAGGAGCTTTATAACAAGCAGAAATAATGACCTAAAAAGCAGGCTGAGTCAATCGACTCAGCCTGCTTTTTATTAATTATTCTGTTCTGAGGGCAACAACGGGATCTTTGTTAGCGGCAATTTTTGAAGGTATAAGACCTGCAATTGCCGTTAGAAGCATACTGAGAGCGATAAGAATTATTGCTCCTCCGATAGGAAGTATTGCATCAAGATTTGGGATTCCCGTGAGTGCGTGAAGAATAATATTAATTATAACATTGAATATAAGCGTTACGCCGATTCCGATAGCCCCCGAAGCAAATCCAACTATAAGGGTTTCTGCATTGAATACTCGGGAAATATCACGCTTTGAAGCTCCGATACTTCTGAGAATGCCGATCTCTTTTGTTCTTTCAAGAACCGAAATATAGGTTATAATTCCTATCATGATAGAGGAAACCACAAGAGAAATGGCAACAAAGGCCATAAGAACATAGGAAATCGCATTTATGATCGTTGTAACAGATGACATAAGCAGTGCCACATAATCGGTGTATGCGATCTGATCTTCTTCGCTTGCGTTTATATTATATTTTTCGATGAGATCTGAAATGTCATCCTTTTGCTCAAATGTTTTTGCAAAGATGTTAATGGAGCTTGGGCTGTTTTTGTCAACATATCCCAGCTTATAAAGGTTTTCCTCATAGGTGGAATCAGAGACAGTTGAGGGCATCAGATTATCATGGAGAAAAGCAAGCTGCTCATCGCTATATTCTGTAGCATCAAACTGCATTGCCATCTGGTCAACGGTGAGTGCACCAAGCTGTGCCCTTACACCGTCAGCATATTGTTTTGATATCGTCAGCTTCATTATATCAACAAGATAAGAGTTTTTCTCATCATCTGTAAGCCCCAATACATATTCGCTGACCGAAGACTCATCCACACCCATCTGTGCTGCAAAGGCTGAGATCAGTGTGTTTGTTTTGTCATCATCACTCATTGCACTCATAGCGCTTTGGATGGCACCTGAGAGATATTCTTCGCTTGGCATAGAGGCAAGCACCATATAGAAATTGGCTTTTTCCGCTGTGCTTGATTTTGTGAGATACTGCCTAAAAATTTCAGCCTTTTCGGTTGAGGAGAGATTTGCTTCCTCCTCGCTTCTGAAGGGAAGACCGCTTAGAGCATCGGTGGTTTTGTCTGCAAGCTGTGCTTTAACAAGCTCGTTTCCTTCTGCAACGCTTATAATATATTTGGTTAGGGCTTCGGTATATCCAAGCGAGCCTTTTATCATTGCAGAAACTGCATTTTCGCTTTCTCTTATAATGCCAACAACCTTTAGATCAACAGAGCTGGTCTTGTTGTTATAGAGATAATCAAGACCTGCTTCGGAAAGTGAAAGGTCAACATATGTTCCGTTTTCCTGCTTTTGATATTTATTTGCAGCGGGGATCACACGGAAGCTCATACCGCAGATCTCCTCATAGCTCCAACTGCCAAGAGTGCTTGTATCTATCTGCTCTCCCATGGCGGCCTTCTGCATGATCTCTTTCATTTCGTCTGCGGTTTTAAGTCCCAGTGCATAAAGAGTAAGGTCGCTGATCTCATTGTTTTTATCAACAACGAGAACGATCTCGTTATAGCTACTTGGCCATGAGCCGTAAATTACATCATACTGTTCTTTAAGTGTTTCATTTATAAGCTCATCACCGTCGCCCGAAAGCATTTCTTCCCATACAGTCATGGCACTGCTTGCCATCATTGGATTTGAAGCGGCAGAAGATGATCCCATCATACTGCCAAAGTCCATTCCCATTGGATTTTGGGTGCTGTTTTCGTCTGTTCCGCCCTGCATATTGAAGCCGTAAAGTGAGGAGATCAGCTCCATAACATCGCTTTTCACGATCTTGCCCATATGATCCTTTGTGTAAACACTGAAATCCAGATCATAGGTATATTTTATGGCTGAAACGCAAGTTTCAAAGGCTTCTTCGCTTTCAAGATATTCCTTGAAGGCCTTTAGATTGTTTTCGTTTGTTTCAATTGCGTTGAGCTTGTTTACAAGATCATACATAATGGCACTTGCATATATCCTGTCAAGCTCATGCTCTTCAGAGCTTGTGCTTGTATCCATCATTGTGGAAACAAGATTAGTCATATCAACGGTTTCTTTTTGTATCATAAGAGGATAGCTTGATAGGGTGTCCTCCTGAACTCGGTCGATATAGGTTTGAACACCGGTAGATACAGACAGAATAAGAGCTATTCCTATTATACCGATAGAGCCGGCAAAGCTTGTGAGCAATGTTCGTGTCTTTTTGGTCATTAGGTTATTAAGAGAAAGAGATAGTGCAGTGAATATAGACATGGAAGCTTTTTTGTGGATTTTATCCTTGCGCTTTTTCTGCTCCTTCTTTGAAAGAACCTCTATCGTTTCACCGTGATAAGGATTAGAATCCTCTGTTATGCTTCCGTCAAGGAGCTTAATAGTTCTTGTTGCATAATTTTCTGCAAGCTCAGGGTTATGGGTTACCATAATTATCAGCTTGTCTTTTGATATTTCTTTCAGAATGTCCATTATCTGAACACTTGTTGCCGTATCAAGTGCACCTGTGGGTTCATCTGCAAGGAGAATTTCAGGATCATTAACCAGGGCTCTTGCAATAGCAACTCTCTGCATCTGTCCGCCCGACATTTGATTTGGCTTTTTATGAAGCTGATCTCCAAGACCTACTTTGTTTAGAGCTTCTTTTGCGCGTCGATGTCTTTCTGCTCTTGAAACTCCCGAGAGAGTGAGCGCGAGCTCCACATTTGAGAGCACTGTTTGATGTGGGATAAGATTGTAGCTTTGAAAAACAAAGCCGATGGAATGATTGCGATAGCTATCCCAATCTGAGGATTTAAATTCTTTTGTTGATCTGCCGCTGATTATCAGATCTCCACTTGTATAACTGTCAAGTCCACCCACGATATTGAGAAGTGTGGTTTTGCCGCAACCGGATGGGCCGAGTATAGCCACAAATTCGTTTTTTCTGAATTCTATGTCGATACCTTTGAGTGCACGAACTGTTGTGTCGCCTGCTTTGTAATCTTTAACTATGTTTTTTAGTGTTAGCATTTATGCTCCTTTCAGCGTGATGTGTTCATCATTATAATATGCCGTAATATGCTACAATTGAATTATCAACCAAAAATAAACAAAATATATAAATGAGGAAAATTGCAGATTTTATTCTGCGCAAATAAGCATTTCAATGGCAGAATAGCCAAGGGGGGAAAGCTTTAGCTGCTTGTCGGCGTCGTTGCAAAGCTCGATCTTGCGATAGAGCCTATCATAGGATATTTTGGAAGCACTTGCAGCATAGATCTTTGCGCGGTATTCATTCATAAGCTTAGCCCTTCCTATGTCAAAGGGGCTCATTCCGTCTTCTGTTAAACGCTTCACCATAAGCAGATCGCAAAATGTCTTTGATATTTCCCCAAAAATAATAAGCGGTTCTATCCGTTTGAATTTTAAAAAGTCGAGCACCGACAGTGCCTCGTCATTTTTTCCTTCCATTATTGCGCCTGCAAGAGCAAAGGTGTCAAATTCTGTGTCGGCAGTTGTCACTTCCTTTATGTCATCCTTTGTCACTGTGTCTCTGCCTTCAAAAAGAACATAAGCGCAAAGCTTATCAATTTCATTTGACAGTTGATACATTCCGTTTCCACAGTGACTTATAAAAAAGCTGAGGGTGGGCGCATCTATGTGAACTCCTCCGTGTTCAAAATGCTTTGCAGCCCATGCGCAGAGCTTCTGGGGCGTGCTTTTCTCAAATCTGACAGGAACAAGGTATTTCGAGAGCTTGGTTATAATGGCAGAGGGTTTTGATATCGAATAGCCCTCGTCAATACATTCTGATGCAACACAAAGTATAAGAGTGTTGTATTCATAGGAGCTTAACAGTTCGAGAGTGGCGCAGAGATTGTCTATTTCGCTTGCCTTCAGTGCTCTGAAATCAAAACCGGTCAGCGTTATCAGCTTTTTTTCTGCCATCATTGGGGGAGGCATAATTGCATTTGTAAGTTTTTCGGGAGTATAATCAAGAAAGTCAATTTTTGATGTGTCGAAAAAAGCAAAGGTTGGATCCGGGCAAATGGCGCTTGCGGCAAGCGAAAGTGCATGGGCTTTCAGATAGTCCTCCTCGCCATAGAAAAGATATCCCGAGCCAAGACCGCTTTTAACTTGTTTTCTGAATTCGGCTTCGGTTATTACCTGCATCTTCATCCCTCCAACCTAAAAAACTAACCGTATCTAATATAGTATAACACTTTTTACCTTTTCAGTCAACGATTTTTACATAGCGGCAAGCTTTTTTCATAGAATTTTTGCTTTTTTTGGACGAAAACGGAGGGATTTTAAAAAAATCTCTTGACAAATGAATGTTGAAAGGTTATAATATTGGGTGTCATTGTGTAAAAAGCGTAAAAGCAACATTAAAGCAACACGCTTCCGATAAACTATAAGGAGGTGCAGATAATGCTCAGAACTTACCAGCCAAAGAAGAGACAGAGAAAAAAGGAGCATGGCTTCAGAAAGAGAATGAAGACTGCTGACGGCAGAAACGTACTTAAGAGAAGACGTGCAAAGGGCAGAAAGAGACTCACATACTGATTCTCTCTGCTACCAATCATAAAACCACCGATGCCCATAGGTGCAAGCCACTGAATGGAAATCGGGGTTTTTGATATTATAAATGTTTTTTATTCTGAACAACAAATCAGAAAATTAAATTTTTCATCAAAATGACAATGACGGAAGCGCCCTTTGAAGGGAGAAATGATTTATGAAAATTGTTGCTATAAAGGAACATCATTTATACGGGAAGGCTTATGCCAAGGGAAAAAAATGCGTAGGCAAGCGCATTGCTGTTTATGTGCTTCGAGATTATGGAGCAAGGCGTCTTATGCTTGCCAATCCTGAAAAAAAGTATCTTAACAGAGTTGGCATTGCCGTATCTAAAAAATACGGAAAGGCTCATGAGAGAAATAGAGCTAAGCGCATAATAAGAGAGGCTTATCGCGCAATCGAGCGTGATGAGAGCGTTGCTTTAAAAAAAGGCTTTTTGATAGTTCTTGCAGTTAGAGAAGGTTGCAAGACAGCAAAGAGTCAGGAGGTTGAGAGCGAAATGAGGCACGCCTTAGGACGTCTTTTAATGCTCTGTGAGGACATTTCAGAGGATGTTTCAAAATGAAGTATGTTTGTATTTGGCTTTTGCGGTTTTACCAAAAATTTCTTTCGCCGCTTAAAGGAAGACCCAGCTGCAGGTTTACACCAACCTGCTCCAGCTATGCCATAGAGGCATTTCAGAAACGCGGCTTTTTTGTGGGACTTTATCTAACGGTAAGAAGAGTTCTTCGGTGCAATCCCTTTTGTGCCGGCGGATATGACCCTGTACCTGAGAAAAAGAAACGCAAAATCTAATGGGTCGGCAGAGATTTTTTGCTCCGTGGGCAATGATATTTAAAATCCTAAAAGGATGTGATTAAAATAATCGATTCGATTCTGACTTGGATAGGACAGGTACTGAGATGGTTTGAATCCTTTACCGGAAGCTATGTTGTTGCGCTTCTCATCTTTGCAGTCCTTGTGGAGATTGTGTTCCTTCCCTTCGGTATTAAACAACAAAAAAACCAGATAAGACAGGCAAAGCTTCGTCCAAAGGAAATGGCTATCCGAAACAAGTATAAGGGTAGGGACGATCAGGTTACAAAGCAGAAGATGCAGCAGGAGATAGCTGAGTTTTATCAGAAAGAGAATTTCAATCCTGCAAGCGGATGTCTCCCACTTCTTATTCAGCTTCCTATTATTATGGCGCTGTATCAGATAGTTATTGACCCCCTTAAATATGTTGTTGGCTTTAATGGCGCTCAGATAAAAGAGATCGCAGAGGTTATCAAAAATGTTAAGGGACTCGAAAATGCCCCGACAACTCATCAAACAATTCCCTTTATCAATCACATAAGGGATATCGGCACCGAAGCCTTTAGTTCCATAGAGGGCTTTGCTGAAAAGATTCCAAGTGTTGATTCTTTGCCAAATTTCAATGTTTTTGGCAATTTTAATTTGGGACTTACACCAAGCCAAGAGGGACTTAGCTGGCTTCTCATAGTTCCTGTGATCGTTTTTATATTCCAGTTTGTGAGCACAAAACTTATGCGCAAATTCACATATCAGGCTCCCTCGACACAGGATGCAAACATGGGCTGTTCAAATACGGTTATGGATATAACCATGCCTCTTATGACAACCTATTTTGCATATACGCTTCCGGGTGCTATAGGTATTTACTGGGCATTTAAGAATGTTATCTCTTTTGTTAAGCAAATTATCCTTTCAAAGGTCATGCCTATGCCTAAGTTTACAGAAGAAGACTATAAGGCGGCTGAGCGTGAGCTTAAGGGCAAGGCTTCTTCTGCTCCGAAGAAGAGCAGCGGAAAATATGTTCGTTCTCTGCATCATATAGATGACGAGGATTTTGAGGATACTCGCGAGCGTGCGCTTGCTGCAAAGGCGGCGGCTGAAAAGGCGGCAGAGGAGAATAATAAAAAGGAAAACAAGAATAATTCCTCAATGGCAGCTCCTTTAAAAGAGGAAAAGCCCTCAAAGGAAAAGAACGAAGAAGAAAAAGAAAATAATTAAAACAACGGAGTTATATTGTGAAAAAGGAAATTACAGTTAGTGCCAAAACTATAGAAGAGGCACTTGAGAAAGCGGCATTTGAGCTTGGTGCTCCCAGCGTTGACGCTATTGAATATACCGTTATTGAAGAAGCAAAGAAGGGTTTTCTTGGAATAGGCGGCTCGCCTGCTAAGATCTCTGCTTCATATGAGGATGTGGTTTATGGCAAGGCTGCTGCAGTTGCTTTTATAAGCAAGCTTGTTGATGATATGAAGCTTGATGCAAAGGTTACCGTTCGTGACGGTGATAACGGAGACACTGTTATCAGCATTGACGGTGAAAGCGCAGGAGTGCTTATCGGACATCACGGCGACACTCTTGATTCTCTGCAGTATCTTGCAAATCTTGCTGCAAACAAGAAGGTTGAAGGCGAGAAAAAGGAATATTGCAAGATCACTATTGATATCGAGAACTATAGAGCGAAGAGAGAGGAGACTCTCCGCACACTTGCCCGCCATATGGCAAACAAGGTCGTTCGCTATAAAAAGAGCGTTATGCTTGAGCCCATGAATCCTTATGAGAGACGCATTATCCACTCTGAAATTCAGGGAATTGCTGGCGTTTCCACAAATTCGATCGGCTCTGAAAACAATCGTAAGATAGTTATATACCTCGACGAGAAAAAGTCGAATGACTAAACTTTAGCGGAACGGACGTCTCGTCCGTTCCGCATATTTATATTTGCTTTGAATGGAGCAGGGTTTATGAAGGTTTTTGATACGATTGCGGCTGTGTCCACGCCAAGAGGCAAGGGCGGAGTTGCTATGATAAGAATAAGTGGCCCGGAAGCGATAGAATTTGCGTCGGCAGTGTTTTTTCCACGCAACGGCAAAAGACTCTCGGAGAATGGGTCAAGATGTGCGATATACGGCTACATCAAAGAGACCTCCCACGAGAATGATACCGTTATAGATGACGGAATTGCGGTTATATACCGCGCTCCCGGTTCTTTTACGGGTGAGGATACCGTTGAGATATGCTGTCATGGAGGCGTTCTTGTTACAGAGAGTGTGCTTTCGCTGTGCCTTGCGGCAGGCTGCAGATGTGCAGAGGCCGGAGAATTTACTCGCAGAGCATTTATTTCGGGCAAGCTGAGCCTTTCACAGGCAGAGGATCTTGGGGCACTTCTTGATGCAAAAACTCACGGTCAGCTGCTTCTTTCAAGGGGCGGTCTTGAAGGTCATTTAACCTTGGCAATTAAAGAGATATATGAAGATATTTGCGAAATACTTGCAAGCGTCTATGCAAAGATCGATTTCCCGGACGAGGATCTGGCTTCTATTGAAGAGGACGAGATGCTGCGCCGCATAACAAATATCAGAAATCGGCTCTCTCAGCTTGAAAAGACCTATAAAACGGGACACGCAGTCAGAGAAGGAATAAAAACCGTGATCTGCGGAAGGACAAATGCCGGCAAAAGCTCGCTTTATAATAGAATTGTGGGAAGAGATGCGGCGATAGTGACCGATGTTGAGGGCACCACCAGAGATGTGCTTGAGCAAACCGCTTCTCTTGGCAATGTGACACTTTTACTTTGCGACACCGCAGGGCTCAGAGAAACAGAAGATAAGGTTGAAAGCATAGGAATTGAGCGGAGCAGAAGCGCAATTGCCGAAGCTGAGCTTATAATTGCTGTGTTCGATGCAACTTCCCCCCTGTGCGATGACGACCGTTCCTTGCTGGCACAGCTTTCGGGGCGGAATGATGTTATTGCAGTGCTTAACAAATGCGATGCTCTGTGCTGTGAGGAAACTGTGAAAGAGGTTGAGGAAAGTTTTGGAGGGTACATCAAGCTTTCC
>JAZUQN010000091.1:0-10957 GCA_045605745.1 Eubacteriales bacterium | reverse complement strand
CACGGTCAAAATATATTTCCGAGCATGGTCCGCAAGGACCGCTGCCGTGCTCCCAAAAGTTATCAGCCTTGCCAAGACGAACAATATGATTTGGGTCAACACCGATTTTGTTTGCCCATATCTCATAAGCCTCTTCATCATTTTCATAGATAGACGGCCAGAGAAGATCCTTTGGAATCTGAAGTGTTTCTGTGAGAAACTCCCAAGCCCACGGAATAGCCTCATCCTTGAAATAGTCTCCAAAGCTAAAGTTACCAAGCATTTCAAAGAAAGTACCGTGACGGGCGGTGTGTCCAACTCTTTCAAGGTCGGGAGTACGGATACATTTTTGGCAGGTCGTTACACGGTTGCGAGGTGGTATCTCCTCGCCTGTGAAAAATTTTTTCATAGGAGCCATGCCCGAATTTATGAGAAGGAGTGATTTATCATTAATCGGAACAAGGGGAAAAGAAGGAAGACGAAGATGACCTTTCGATTCAAAAAATGCCAGATATTTCTCGCGAAGGTCGTTAAGTGATGTCCATTCCATTGTTTTTTACCTTTCTATTTAAGTGCAATAATAATTCATTATAGTATTATAACACTTAAAACGAGCAATGTCAACATTTTTTACCGGTTTTATTTCATATTAAGGCAGTTGTTTTCAGCTTTACGGAAAAAGAAAAGGCTGAGTTTTCAGCCTTTTCAAAAATTTATTTTCCAATAATCTTAACATTTTCAGGCAGTATACCTGTCTGCTCGTAAACTATCTCATTGATCTGAGAAATATGAGTGTCCATAAGCGTCTCACCCTTAACAATAACGCTGACCTTTCCGCCGCTGACTACAGCAACACAGGCATCAAAGCCCTTTGAAACAACAAGAGCCTCAATATTTGATTCATTTTCCATATCGGCGGCAATCTGACCTATCTCACCAAGCGCCTTTTCTTTTGAAACTGCATCTGTGCTCTCATTGTCAACAACACTCTGCAAAACCTCCATTGCCTCATCTCTGGCACGCTTGCGATTTATCTGAGAGGTTGCAAAATAGCTATCGGAATCATCATTTTCTATTCCAACAAGTGCGTCGTTTTGTGAGCTGTTTCCGGAGCTCATACCAACAGCCGCAGAATAATCAAAGCCGGATGAATTATCCGATCCGCCAAACACAACAAAATTCAGTGCAATTGCAGCACCAATCATAAGAACACAACCGCCGATTATAGCATTTCTTTTGCCAATTTTAAGTGCGGCTTTTTTTGTTTTTTCAAAAATATCATTCAGTTTCATAGTTCTCTCCTCCGTTTTGATCTGATTTACTTGATAAATTGTATGTGCCTGTAAAAATTTTTATGACTGGTTTTCAATTGTCATTTTCACTTGGGGCAATATATATCCTGCTTGTTGGAAGATCGCAGGCGGCAGAGACAAGAGATAGCAATCTTTCCACCACTATGGGATCATCTCCCCCATCACAAACTATTCCAACACCGCTAATTTCATATAGCCCCGGCTCATCTGAAAAAACGCTTACACTATCCGAGAAGGTCACTGCAACCGTGGCTTCTCCTGCCCCTCTGACCTTCTCGCATATTTCTCTTATTTTTTGCTCGGTTACAGAAACCATATCTATTCCTTCAGAATTTGCCCTATCATTTTGTCTATTTTCTTCACCCGTACCCATCATAAGTAGAATTCCGATAGCCGCAATCAAAAATAAGAATATCCATTTTGTGCGCCCCTTATCCTTTTGCTTTCCAAAAAAGTCATGCAATCCTTTAATTTCCGTTTTTATCCCTCCAAATCGCTGTAAACTATGCATTCACACCCAATATCAGTTTCTATGCGCTCCTCAATACTCCTTGGATTTTTAAGAATACCAAGTCCTTTAAGGGTTATTTTTATTGCATCAAGCATCGGTGTTTCTTCTTTGAATGAAATTTTTATTTCCGTGCTGAATTGTTCACTGCTAAGATTATAATCGCCAATCAAAATTTCGTCTATGTATTTTTTCACCTCATCTTCGGTTATACCCACAATGGTGCTTTGCCATGCATCGGTATAGCTTTTTTTATTTTCGCTTTCAATTTTGTCAATATAACCTGATGCATTAAAATTATTAATCATGCCAATAAGATCTCGCAAGGGATTTGCAATAGCTATGATCATTAAAGCAGTCATCAAAAACGAAAAAATTTTTTTTAGCTTTCCACCATCGCCATCCGGGCAGATAAGAGTTGCAAGCCCACCGCAAGAGGCAACAAAAACAATTGATCTAACATATTCTATCATATTATTCAACCGCCTATTGCCGCTCCCGTTTTCACAAACAAGGTCAGCGCATATATAAACAGCACAGAACAAATTGAACATACTGCCATCATATATCCATATGCGTTCCCTATCTCTGAAAGGAGACGGCTTTCCTTTTCACAACCAAAAATTTTAGCAACAGCCAAAGAAATTCCAATAGAGCACTTACATATTGCAAGAGAAATGAGCGGCGGCAACAAGAGAAGCAGAATAATAATAATTGCAATGGTGCCTGCCGCACCTTTTATATATTCAACGCTTGCAGCAACGGTTCTCAGCGAGTCTCCAATCGTGCCTCCAAGCACTGGAATAAATGAGCCCACAGCATATTTAGCAGCCCTTGCGCCAAGGCTATCCGCCTTTGAAGCAAGCTGATTTTGAACGCTCATCACAAGTGCCATTATTGCCATAAGAAACCCAAGGCCATATGTGTAGATTTTCTTCAAGCTTACGGATATTTCTCCGGGCGCAGCACCGGAGGAAAAGGCAGATGCAATTGAAAAAGCAAAGCACACACCAACGATAGGCATAAGTGTGAGAGCGCAAAGGTTTTCACAAAGGGCGATATAAAAAGAGAGTGTAGCAGTTCCGCTTGCGGCAGTGGTCAAATTTCCTCCGGCTGCCGTGAGAACTCCAATAAGAGGGAGCATTGAGTTTACAAGTGCAAGCAATCTTGAGAGAAAATGATCCACCATTTTGACAAATCCCATCTGCTCCTTTATCACCACTGCTGCAATAATTGCAGTGATCAGAAATTCAAAGGCACCCTTTGTTTCCGAGCTTCCAAATGCGGTGAAAATGTGGTGTGCCAAAGCAGAAATCAAAACAATGGCAATAAGCCTTGCAAGCATAGCAAAAGCATCCTTAACATAGAACCCCAGCATATCAAAGACTATACTCAAAAAGCTCTTCGGGTCTGTCATTTTACCTGCTGCTTCTCCCATTTTTTCCATATCTGAAGAAATTATTTCTTCAGGTAAATATGGCAGCAGATCCCCGGGAAGGCCGCCGATAAAATCATTATATTCTTTTTCGTAGCTTATTTTTGGTTTTTCAGTTTCTGAGGCAAAAGTGGGAAAAACGAAAGAAAACAATATACACAAAAAAATAATTATCTTTATCGTTTTCTTTACCATGACAGCAGCTCCTCTGCAATTTTTAAAACCTCCTCAAAGAGCGGCATAGCCAAGAGAAGAAGCTCTATCCTGCCAAGGTTTTCAACGCCCCCCGCAATGCTATTCTCGCCGCAATCCCGACAAATTCCGCTTGTTATGCTTGTTAAATATGCTATTCCCAGAGCCTTTAATATAACCTCTGCATAATTAGAATAGTCGCCTTTTGATAAAAGCTTTTTTCCAAAATTTATGAGAGGAAGAAGCATATCTGCCGCTATACTAAAAAACAATATCAGCGAAGCAATCCTTAGAAAAGGAGCAAAATTTTCCTTTAAATTTTTAACGCAAAGCAGCGAGACAAGGCACAAAATGCCAACGCCGCAAATTCTAAGTACATTCACAGATCAAATACCGAGCGCACCGCCTCAAAAAGTGCGCCAATTTCACCCATCAGCATTAAAAGCACAACTATTATTCCGCTGAGCGTTACAAGCATAGCTTGTTCATCTCGACCTGTTTTGTTTAGAATCTGAACGGCCGTTGCAACCAAAAATCCCACGCCTGCAACCTTTAAAACAAGCGAAACATCCAAATCTCTTAACCATCCTTTCATATTCAAATCATCAAAATGATAAGTCCAAAAGCCGTGCAAAGGCTAAGCGTAATTATAAGTCTGCGTCTTTTGGGATATTCTTTTTTTAATGTATCAAAATGCTCCGCCAGCTCGTCATAATAATATTTGCAATGACGGATCTGCTCGTCTCGATAACACCTGCCAAGTCCTAATAAAAATTCTCGAAGCAAAGCTCTGGTTTTCTTATCGAGCTGAAGCTTGCCTTCGTTTATAATGCTGTTAAGATCATTTTTATTTCTATCATCAATACCGCAAAGCTTAAGAATACCCTTGTCTGCATTCTTTAAAATATCAGAAACAGGCAAATTAAATGCTTCGATCTGTTTGTAAATATATCCAATGAGCTCGGTAAATGCGCCAAGATAAGTAATCCGCTTTTTTTCTTCATTTATGAGAAAAAAAGAACATATCACAGCACTGATCAACAATAATATTGCCCCCACAAGCCTGCTCATTGTCTATACCCCCATCTGTTCAAAGGGAAAAACCGATATTTCGCATTGTTCGCTCCCAATCGCCCGCCCGAGCTGAATGTAAAGTGAAAAGATGCCGGCATTATGCAGCTCTGCGATTCCTTCTCTTTTAATAAGCTTTTTAACGCTATCGCCGTGAGCACTTGCAATAATAGAAACTCCGCTGTTTCTTGCCGCCAAAATAGCCTTTGCCTCCGATGCACTTCCTATCTCATCACAAAAAATAAATTGTGGATTTAAAGACCTTATAGCAATTTCAATTCCTTCAGCCCTTGGATATCCATCAAGAATATCAGCCCTCAGCCTATTGGCATCAAGCCCTATATTAAGCTCACCTCGAGAGTCAACAACTGCTGCCCTTTTTCCGCACCTACCGGATATATCGCAGATAAGCGCCCTTAGAAATGTAGTTTTTCCAACCCCCGGCGGTGAAAAAATCAAAACTCCGCCGCCCATAGAAAGAATATGCTCTGATAAGCTCCTTACATCCGGCAGTTTTCTGCACGGCAAGCGAATATTAATAGAAGAAATATTATGAACCGCATTTATTCTATCTTCCGAAAGAACTGCGTTGCCGCAAACACCTATGCGTACCCCATCCGGAGCTCTTATATATCCTTTGCATATGGTGTCGGAGTGAGCATAAATTGAGCCCCCACACAGCTTATAAAATATCTCATCCATCTCAGAAGATGATATAATTTTTTCTGTAAATACGCTTGTACCTCTAAAAATAAATTCAACGCATCTGTTTTTTCTAACCCTTATCTCCTCTACGGAGCCATAATATTCAATAAGTCTTTCAAGCTCGCATATTATGTTCGAAGAAAGGGCTTCTCTAAGATATTGTGATATAGCAACAGTATGTCCTTCATTTTTCAAAAGCATAAAATCAACTCCCATTAAATACTATTCGCACTAAAATGAAATAATGACTGCTCAAATATGTTATCGGACAATCTTTCTGAGATTTGTCAGTATTGACAAAAGATAAAATTCATGGTATACTCTTCTTGCGACAGGTTTTGACATAAATTTAGGGTACGGCATTTCGCAGTGCCCTATTTTAAGGAGATTTTTATGGATAAAATTCAGGGTGGAGATATCAAAACAGAAAACAAGTTTTTAAAATGGCTCGATAACTTTTGGTATCACTATAAATGGCCTACAATAGGAATAGTTTTTGCTTTTTTTGTTGTGCTTATATGCACGCTTCAAATGTGCGAAAAGGAAAAGGTTGACGCATATGTTATGTATGGCGGCCCTGATACCTTAGAGGGTGGAAAGCTTGCAAATTTCCGTGCCGCACTGAGAGCTGTCATCCCGGAAGATTTTAACGACGACGGCGAAAAATATGTTGAGGTCGTGTCAAATTTCATCATGTCTGAGGATGAGATAAAGGCCGCAAAGCTTGAGGCAAATAAAAACGAAACTGTTAATGACTTTTATATTGACCCTGCTTTTATGGCACAAAACAAGCAAAAATTTGATAATCTTATCGTTGCAGGAGAATATTCAGTATGCTTTCTTTCGCCTTATCTTTATGAAGAAGTAAAGGCCGCAAACGGCTTTATGCCACTCTCTGAGATATTTGACACTGTGCCTGAGTCCGCAATAGATGAATATGGCATAAGGCTTTCAGAAACAGAGTTTGGCAGTTATTTTCCCGGCGTGAGTGAGCTCCCATCCGATACAGTTCTTTGCATGAGAAGAATCGGTACACTCAGCTCACTTCTGAATAAAGGCTCAACAGAAAAAGAATATGAAAAATCAATGAAGCTCTTTTGCGCAATTGCCCTCTATACTTCGCCCGAAAACTAAATCTTAAAATAACAATCCCCCTATAAAATAGATAGTTCTATTTTATAGGGGGATTAGATTTATTATGAATATTTGGAGAGTATTTTTGATTGATATTTGGAGATTTTTTAATTCTGCTTATTGAGTCTCCCCTTTCGCATAATTGGTATTTTTTATAAATACAACAATACTAATAACATCGTCACAAATCTCATAGCTTACATATGCATTTTCAATAACAACTTCAAATATAGCAAGGTCCTTTTTAAGATCAGGCGTGCAGACCTTAACTACATTTTCACCAAGCTCGCTTGAAACGACGAAGGCGCAACCGCCTTGATAAAATACTCCTCCCTCGCTAAGATCAAAGATGCCTTTTTCCGGATCTCCATCCATAGATGCTATCAGCTCTGTCCCTTCTTTTGAAATCTTCCATATATTTTGATCTTCGTAATTGCTGACTTCCGAAACATACAAATTTCCCTCAGAATCTATTTGTTGAAGTCCTCTTCCATCCTCGGTTTCCTGCTTTTCGCCTGTGGCTATATTATATATTCCATATCCGCATGACCATTCCCATCCGCCAATTCTATAGATAAAGCGGTCATTGTCAAGAAAAGCAACCGGCGTATATCCTCTGACATCGGCAAGTCCTGCTATTCTGTTTCCAATTTTGTCATCAAGCATTACATTTTCCGCAATGCGCTCTATTCTGCCATCCGAATAATAAATGTCAATGCCACCATGACCTATCAGATCATCACGGGTTCTGTAGACCACCGTGCTTCCATCGGGAGATTCTATTTTGCTTTCCCTGCAAGGATTCACCTCAAAATCTTCCAGCTTTTCACAAGAAAGCTTGCCTTCATGATATCCCACATCGAACGCACACTGCACAACCGGTGCTTCAAGCTCTGTATCATAATAGAAATTATAGAGTATCACACCGTCATCGGTATACATAACTTGGCTTGGATATTCTTCACTCACAATCGTTTTGTAGCCCAGTGTTTTACCTGTTTTTCTATCCGCAATAAAAAGATCAACAGTTCCGTTTATAGATCTATTATCAATTCTGAAAAGACAAATATCATTCGCCAGATTAACCGGTGTGTAATCGATACTATTGCTCTTAAAAACAATCGGCTTTATGTCAAAATTCGCATAATTTCTGATGATTCTCAGATAGTTTTCATAATTAAGCTCATCATCACCGTTTTGATTTAAATCTGTATCCTGCTGACCTAAAGTATCCACAGTTTTATCGATTTCATTTGCTCCTTCCTTTTCGCTAAATGTAACAAATGAACATCCAAGTGAAAAAATCACCATTAAAAGAGCAAGAATTGCGGACATCAGCTTAGTTTTATTTGTTTTAGTCATCATAATAACACGCTCCTTTATAGAGCCGCCTATAAATCCTGTTGCAAAGCTCGGTTTTCTATCAAGCATATCAACAATAATGCGTGCATATCCAATGCGCGCCCCGGTGTCCATTCGCTTTGTAACAGAGTGATCACAAGCAAGCTCGGCATCTTGTTTTGAAATAATGGCCGCCGCCCAAACAAGGGGATTCCACCAATGAATGATTATTGCCGCCATTCTAAGCACCGACCAAAAAATATCACCATGGCAAAAATGAGTATATTCATGCTTCACAATAAGCCATCTTCCGCTTGCAGTATAAGCCTTTGGCGTCAAATAAATAGCAGGTACAATGCCATGAATGCACGGCATCGCGGCACTTTTTGAAACATAAACTTTAATACCCCTGTATCTTCCGACAAGCTTTCTATCCCTATGAAGTTTGATTGAAAAAATTGTTCCGGTGGTTATAAAAAATGCCGCAAGCATAAGAGATCCGGCAATCTGAACTCCATTTATAAGCTTTGAAAAATCAATGTTTTCTTTGGTAACTCTTTTATCTATCAAGACCTTAGAATCATCATTTTGCGAGGCCTCAGATGATACTTTATTTTCTGTATAATCATTTGAATTTGGTTTTATAACAGGGGCTTCAGGCGAAACTGCTACATCATAATTTTGAGTATCAAAGCCCCCCTTAAATATTTCCGAGCCGCTATTCTCATTCCAATATGGATTTGTTTCATTATAGGTTTCTGCGGATCCTTTACCGTCGGGCTGCTCGCCTTCGTTATGCGAAAATAAAAACTCATCAAGGGGAACGGCAAACAAAGAAAATGGCATTACGAGCTTTAAAGCAACTACGATCCATAGGGCATAAATTGAAACCGGAGAAACGCTCTTTCGGAAAATTGCTCTTATCAAAAGCACAGCTACGATAAGAAAAGACAAAGTAATAACATAAACCATATCTTATTCCTCCCTGCCTCTCGAAGCCTCATCAAGTATCCTTCTTAGCTCCTCAATTTCGTTTTCAGAGAGTGCCTTTCTCTCAGCGAGGCTCGACACCATAAGTCCAAGGCTTCCATCATAAACCCTTGAAAGAAAAGAATCTGTTTCTTCTTCGCTAACCTTGTTTCGCTTTACTACGGCATAATATTTATGAATTCTTCCGCTTTCATCAACTCTGACCGCCCCCTTGGCACAGAGCCTTTTAAGCATAACAAAAACCGTTGTCTTTGTCCAAGCAGTGTCATCACGCAGTTCATTTACAAGCTCTCCAATAGTTCTTGGTTCTTTAAGCCAAAGAAGCTTCATAAGCTTCCATTCGCCTTCTGACAAAGTGAAATTGTGCATCTGCTTCACCTCCAAAATCATTCGGTTAACATCTGTTATCCAATTACATAATACCACATAGGTTAACAAATGTCAACCATTTTCACAAAAATATTTTCTATTTACAATTTATTAATAAATTCCTACAAAAAACAGGTTATCCGATAATTGTCGGATAACCTGTTATATTATATTTATTCAGCTTTAGCTTCTTCCTCGATCTCCTCAGGAACCGGCTCAGCCTTGCAGACCGTTGCAGCTTCGATTTGATGATCCTTAACATCGGTAACCTTTATGGCAAGCCCACAGGCTTCAACCTCAAAGGTTGTACCGTCCTCAGGCACAGATCCGAAATGACCGAACACAAAACCTCCAAAGGTATCATATTCATCAAGAGGCAATTCCATCGAAAGAGCCTCGGCCACATCAGAAAGCGGCGCAACGCCACTGATCTTCCAAGTTTCAGAATCAAGAGCAACGATCTCAGGTTCTTTCTCCTCAGACTCCTCCTCGTCGGTTATATCGCCAACAAGGCGTTCAATAAGGTCATTGATTGTAATGATGCCGTGCATTCCGCCATATTCATCGAGCACAACCGCAAAGAAATTCTTTGTTTGCCTCATATTTCTGAAAAGCACATCGGCCTTAACGGTTTCGGGAACAAAATAAGCTGGTCTGACAGCCTCACGCATAACAGTTTCTCTGTCCTTATTTTCAAGTCTGAAATAATCCTTAGTATTAAGTATACCAATAACATCGTCAACAGTCTCACCGCAAACAGGATAAAGATTGTGTCTGCTGTCATGAATGGTTTTATCCCATTCATCCATACTCTCGTCCATCCAAAGCAAAGAAACCTCTGTTCTGTGTGTTGCTATCTCATCTGCTGTAAGATCGTCAAATTCAAATATGTTCTGAATAAACTGCTGTTCCTCACTATCAATTGTACCGTTTTCACTTCCGGCATCAACCATCATTATAATATCTTCTTCGCTAACCACCTCTTCGTTTTCGTTAGGGTCTATACCAATAAGTCGAAGAATTCCATTTGTTGAAGCAGTTAGAATAAAGACAAGAGGAGCAAAGATTTTTGAAATTGTATATATCATCTTTGCCATTCCGAGTGCAAGCTTTTCAGCCTTTCTCTGCGCAACTCTCTTTGGCACAAGCTCGCCAAAAATCAGCGTAAAGAAAGAAAGAATAATTGTAATAACAACAACGGCAGCACTGTTAAGGGTACCTCTTGCGGACGCAGGAGCACCAAGGCTAATGATCCAATTTACAAGCGGATCAGCAAAATTGTCGGCCGCAAACGCACTTCCGAGAAATCCGGAAAGTGTTATTGCAACCTGAATAGTGGCAAGAAAACGAGCAGGCTGAGAAGTCAGCTTTTTAAGGCAGGTTGCTCTCTTATTACCCTGCTCGGCCAATTTGTCAAGCTTTGTTTCATTCATACTGATAACTGCTATTTCAGCGCAGGCAAATATCGCATTAAGAGCGATAAGCACAATCTGAAGCAGTATCATAAGTATAGTGTTTCCCAAAATAAACCCTCCAATTAATATTGCATATGATAATATTCAGCTTCAGCGAGCCATGCTATGACAACACAAAAAGACACAGCCGTCTTTCCCATCCAAAAAGACAACGACTATGCCGCCTCAAAACTATGCAATTATCAGAAGGAGGCTTACTATCTCCGGATATACAACCGTCTCCGTCCATTTTTTCGGTGTTTTTCTCCTTTCCACTGTCATTGACAGTATTATACACTATATTTTGCACTTTGTCAATAGCAATTTGAAACATAATTTTATCAACTTTCACAAAAAGGAAACGGACCATCAACGCTTTTGACGGTCCATTTTATAAGCCTTAATTACGGTTCGTTTTCAGATGTACTTCAACAAATTATATATACATACTGAATATATACCCATA
>JAZUQN010000090.1:0-3722 GCA_045605745.1 Eubacteriales bacterium | reverse complement strand
TGTTGTCATTGGGCATGTTGGCAGCCTTTGCCTTGGTGATGATGGTAGCCAGGCGGGAGTTGTGGGCAGGGTCGGTGGGGCCGCCGCCCTCTTTGACAGCGACGATCATTTCTTTTGCGATCTTGGTGAAGGCTGCGGCACGCTTTGCGTCCTGTGCGCCTTTGGTTTTCTGAATGTTATGCCATTTGGAATGTCCGGACATACGCTTTCTTCCCTTCTATATAACGGCGATAGGCCTAAAATTTGTCAATATACTTTAGAACATTGTGGAAAACAATTTTATTATTACAAAATCCGTGTTAGTTTCAAATTTTGATTTGTCGGGGAGATGTGTTTTTACAAACAAGAGCACACTGCGAGTTTTCTGTGGGATAATCGGTTATCATAGACGAAAGCAGTGTGCAGTATGCTACCCCCTTATTGCGCCGGTGCTTTTTGGCGCAATAAGGAAGAATCGAGTGGTTTACAGCGACATAAGAAAATGCAGGATTGCATTTTCGGGGGAGCGTTGGTAACGCTAAGGAAGGGAGTCCTTAGAGGGAAAAGTAGTTTCCCTCTAAGTGACTTTTGGTACCTTTGGGTCACGCCAAAGGTACTGCCATGCGGCATGAGCAACCGGAGAGCAAACTAATCTTTTTGGTTATTTTAAATGATAAGAATTACTTTAGTATCTTAGATTTAATTGTATATAAATTAACAAATTACGATTATAAAAATTATAAAGTGTTTAATATACAGCGTTAAAGAAATAACTGCTCGATTTATCAGATAGGTAGCTGTTTCTTCTTTTTTGCTCATGCCGCATGGCAGTACCTTTGGCGTGACCCAAAAGGTCAGCGAGCAAGCTCGCTGCGAGTTTGCCTCGGCGGCTAAACACCGCCGTTTGCAAGCAAACCGTCAAGACTCGCCGCAAAAGACACTTAGAGGGCAACTGCGTTTCCCTCTAAGGACTCCCTTCCTTTATGTAGCCAACGCTCCTACGAAAATGCAATTCTGCATTTTCTTATGTCGCTGTTCACTACTCTTACTTTCCTTATTGCGCCATGGACGACCGGCGCAATAAGGGTGCAGTGAAACGCACACTGCTCTCGTTTGTGAAAAGCGATTGTTACGCAAAAACTTCGCAGTGTGCTATCCTATGTCTCCCCGATAAATCAAAACTCAAAGGAGAATATATGAAAGAAAAAATAATAAACATAAATGAAAATCCCGTCCGTTTGATATCAACTCCTGCCCTTGTTGTGGGCAGTGGTGCCGCAGGCTTTTGCGCCGCACTTCGACTTCACGAATATGGCGTTAAAGATGTTCTCATTTTGAGTGACGGAATCAAGCGAGGAACCTCAAGAAACACCGGTTCTGACAAACAAACCTATTATAAACTAAACATAAGTGGAGCTGCCGCAGACAGTCCAAGCGAAATGGCAAAAGACTTTTTTTCAGGTGGCTGTGTTGACGGTGATCATGCTTATGCCGAGGCGGCTAATTCCCTCAAATGCTTCCTAAAGCTCTGCGAGCTTGGCGTGCCATTTCCAACCAACAGATTTGGCGAATACATAGGATATCAAACCGACCACGATACAAGAGCAAGAGCAACCAGTGCCGGCCCTCTCACATCCAAATTTATGACCGAAACGCTTGAAGCTGCAGTTATTAAAGCCGAGATCGAAATGCTTGACGGTGCGCTTGCCATTGCTGTTATCAAAAATGAAAACAAGGTATGCGGAATCATAGCTCTTGACACAAAAGGCGCAAAAAATCAGCTAATGCTTATAAAAACCAACAATGTTGTTTGGGCAACCGGCGGTCCTGCAGGGATGTATGCAGATTCGGTTTACCCCGTCAGTCAGTGTGGAATGAGCGGTGCTCTGTTTGAGGCAGGTGCACTTGGCAAAAATCTGACAGAGTGGCAATACGGTCTTGCCTCGGTTTCCCCAAGATGGAATGTTTCGGGAACATATATGCAGGTTATTCCCCGATTTGTTTCGGTTGACGAAAATGGTAACGAATACGAGTTTCTCTCCGAATATTTCGGTTCGGATATAAAAAGAGCGCTTTCGCTTGTATTCCGCAAGGGTTATCAGTGGCCATTCGACTGTAAAAAAGCTCTCGATGGCTCATCACTTATAGACCTTTTAGTTTACAGAGAGAAAATGCTGAGAGGCAGACGCGTGTATCTTGATTTCAGAAAAAATCCTTTTGAAATTGAAAGCTTCAAGGCAGATATTTTGGATGAGGAAGGGGCTGCCTATCTCATCAGCGCAAAAGCAGACTTTGGCACTCCAATAGATAGGCTGCGCCATATGAATGAGCCTGCATATCAGCTTTATCTGGACAAGGGCGTTGACCTCGAAAAAGAGATGCTTGAAATATCACTTTCTGCACAGCACAACAACGGTGGAATAGATGTTGATATGTGGTGGCAAACCAGTGTTTCCGGACTTTTCGCAGCAGGAGAGGTTGCCGGAACCCACGGCATTGTGCGTCCGGGCGGCAGTGCTCTCAATGCAGGCCAGGTGGGTGGAACAAGGGCTGCACAGTATATAAGCGGAAAGGGAGATTTTTCAGAGATTTCGGATGAAGAATTTATCTCCTTTGCTGCAAAGATTTTTGATAGTTTCAATCAGCTTTGTATTAGCCTGACATCAAGCGGCGAAAGCAATGTTAGAGCACTGAGAGCCGAGATCACAAACAAAATGAGTCTTTCGGGTGCCGCAATCAGAAGCCATGAAAAGATTGGCGAAACCCTTGAAAGCGCTAAAGCTCTTCTTGAAAGTTTTGGGGAAAAGGTAGCTGCCACCAAAACAGAGCTTGCGGACGCACTTCGTCTTCGTGACACATTGGTTTCTCAAATAGTCTACCTTTCGTCTATGCTTGACTATATTGAAAAAGGTGGAAAATCTCGTGGAAGTGCTCTTTACACCTCCGAAAACGGTGTTGCTCCCAATGGTCTTGACTCTGTGTTTGCCTTTGAGCTGGATACCGAGCTTTGCGGTGACAAGGTTCAAATTGTTAGCCTTTCCGGAGCTTCAAAGGTTGAGTGCAGCGAGCGAAATGTAAGGCAATTGCCCGAAGGTGGAGGCTTCTTTGAAAACGAATGGAAACGCTACCGTGAGGACGGCAATATCTACTAATCGTGGAAATAATTTAAAAAGCGGAAAATTGCGCAATTTTCATTGAAAATTTGCAATTTTCCGCCTTCTTTATGCGTATTTATTCACGATTTTCCACTAATTTTCGTCACTATGCCTAAATGTGGAAAACTCTCAAAACAAACCCTCAATTTTTACTGAGCTGTGGAAAACCCTGTTGAAACTGTGTAAAACCCAACAAAATTAAGGGTTGTTTTTTTTATTTTTACTTTTAGGCTGTGGAAAAATCCTGCTTTTACCTGTCAAGTCTTTTTTTGAACAAAGTGTTTTTTCTACATTTTGCACAAATGCTATCAAAAATCGCAAAAGTGCAGTGAAAAACATGGATATTCATTCAAAATGCAATCATTTCCCGACACAAAAATGCGAAAAAATATCTGATACGATATCCTCTGTCACTTCCCTGCCATCAATCTCCCCAAGAGCCGCCATTGCACATTCAATATCTGTTCCGCAAAGGTCCACCGGAAGCTTGGCTGAAAGGGCAGAAATGGCAGAATCAAGACATTCTGTTGCCCTCATTATCGAAGCTCTCTGTCGAGCACTTGTAACTATGGCATCATTGCGCAGATC
>JAZUQN010000089.1:0-2958 GCA_045605745.1 Eubacteriales bacterium | reverse complement strand
CCAAAGCCTGTGCCGATCATAACTCCGGCAACTCTTTTACAATCGGGAACATCGGTTGCCGCCCCCTGAATGAATGCGGCAGAATCGTGCATAAATCTAACCTCTACACCGGGGACGGCCTCCTCAAACCAGGGTCTCAGTGGAATATCCTTTATCGAAGCGTATTTATGCTCCATATGGCTAATGCCGTTGACATAGTCAAAGGGCGCAGGGATATCAACATGAATGCGCTCAAGAAGAGCACCGATTTTTTCGGCTTTTTCTGCTCCTCTTTTGAGTATTGCTATATATGATTTCTTGATATCAGCAAGTGCTCCCGAAGAATCGACGGGCTCTTTGTCAAGCGTTTCTTCTATAAGTTTAGCACCTTCAAAAAGTCCACTTTTAAGAAATGTGCCTCCGGCATCAACGGCAAGTATTAACTTTTTCATTTTTTTACTCCTTTGTTTTATTAAGTTATATTTTACATCAAAAAGATAACTTTGTCTATAGTAATTCAAAAAATCTTTTGAACATTGCTCAGCATGAATTAAAATTGACGCAAAAAAACTCTTTTTAACTCTTTACATAGATTCAAATTTATGTTATACTAATATATAAAATTAGTATTAGAGGTTTAAAATGTGTCTTATAGATTGTGTAACACTTTCCGCAGAGGAGACAGAAACACATGGGGCAGCTCTTGCTCGCAAGATTCTAAGCAACTCTGCCCTTCCTCGCTTTATAGCATTGTATGGAGATCTTGGTGTTGGAAAAACTGCTTTTATTCGGGGCTTCGCCTCACACGCTGCTCCTATGTCAAATGTGAAATCTCCAACATTCACCTTGGTTAATGAATATAAAGGCATATCATTGCCTGTTTTCCATTTTGATATGTATAGAATTGAGGATGATGACAGCCTTTATTCCATTGGCTTTTATGATTATCTCGACAGGGGCATCTGCCTAACCGAATGGACAGAAAATATCGAATTTGCCCTGCCTGATGAATACATAAAGGTCGTTATTTCAAAAAATAATATGGAGAATACAGACAGCCGCCATATTTTGGCCGAGCTTGTCACACAGAAATAAGATGAAAATACTTGCAATTGACAGCACCGCAGTTGTGGCATCATGCTCCATCTGCGAGAATGAAAAACTGCTTGCTTCATTCACCGTTAACAACGGAAATACGCATAGTGAAACGCTTTTGCCAATGGTGGAAGCCTCCATCAAGCTTCTTGGGATAACCCCGGACGATATTGATGTATTCGCCCTCTCGGAGGGACCGGGCTCCTTTACGGGTGTCAGAATAGGCGCGGCAACAATAAAAGGGCTAAGCTTTGGAAAAAGCAAGCCCTGTGTCGGTGTATCAACGCTTGAGGCCCTTGCTTTCAATTTGACAGGTCAAAACGGCATTATATGCCCGGCTATGAACGCAAGAAGAAATCAGGTTTATAACGCCTTATTCAGATGCCAAAACGGAAATCTGGAGAGATTGACTGTTGATCGTGCAATTTCTGTCACAGAGCTTGAAGATGAGCTTGCAAAATATGGAGAACCGATATATCTTTGCGGTGATGGCGATTTTTTGCTTTATGAATCAAAATCGAGGACGATTGAATATAAATTCGTACCCGAAGTTTTGCGCCATCAAAACGGATATTCAGTTGCAAGATGCGCACTTTCAAAATATATAAATGGTGATATTAAGACAGATTTAACTATCGTCCCAACTTACCTGCGACCCTCACAAGCCGAAAGAACAAGAATGGAAAAGGAGAATGAAAAATGAAAAAATTAGTTATGGGCGCTGACCATGCCGGTTATGCTTTAAAGGACAAAATTAAGGAAACACTTATTGAAAAGGGTTATGAGATAATTGATGTAGGTACATTTTCTGCGGAAAGCTGTAAATATCCGGTCATTGCTCATAAGCTTTGCAAAACCATCACCGATGGTGGAGCAGAACTCGGAATTCTTATCTGTGGAACAGGAATTGGTATGTCGATGTGTGCAAACAAGCATAAGGGAATAAGAGCAGCTTGCGCATCTGACACCTTTAGTGCAAGACTTACAAGAATGCACAATGACGCAAATGTGCTTTGCTTTGGAGAAAGAGTTGTAGGCTATGGTCTTGCAATGGAGCTTGTCTCTGCTTTTATTGAAACAGAATTTGAAGGTGGAAGACACGCAGAAAGGGTTGCCCTTATCAATGCAATCGAAAACGAAGATTTTGAAAAGCTGATTTAACTGAATACTTGAAATTTTTTATCCGGGAGATCAGAATGAACAAACTATCCGATTTTCTGAAGGCCTCTGCCGATATACTTCATGCAGTGGCAGGAAATTCAAAGCAAAACAAACGCACATCCGCAATAATCGTTGCAGGAGGCTCTTCTCTTAGAATGGGGGGAGATAAAACAAAGCAAATGATGCTTCTCTCAGGCAAGCCTTTGGTGGTACACTCCTTACTTGCTTTCCAGGGGTGTGAGCGCATTTCGGAGATAATAGTTGTCGCAAAAGAGGATGAGATATCTCTTTATGAAAAATTTAGAGAAGAGTTTGGCATAACAAAGCTTTCTAAAACTGTAAAAGGCGGAGATACAAGACAGCAATCAGCTCTTTGCGGTTTTGAAGCGGTTTCTCCAAAGGCTGATTTTGTTGCAATTCACGATGCTGCAAGATGCCTTGTTACTCCGGATATGATAGGTCGTGTAGTGCAGGATGCCGTAAAATACGGTGCTGCAACCGCATCTTCAAGGGTTAGCGATACGGTGAAAATTGTTGACAAAAACGGCTTTGTTTCATCAACACCCGACAGAAATTTTGTTTATCTTGCATACACTCCGCAAATTTTTTCTACCTTATTATATTATAAGGCAACTCGGAATGTCGATTTTTCAGATGCTTCAATCACCGATGACAATATGCTTGTCGAAAAAATCGGTGCATCCGTTTTTTGTACAGACGTGG
>JAZUQN010000088.1:0-17313 GCA_045605745.1 Eubacteriales bacterium | reverse complement strand
CGGCTCATCTCCGCAAAGCGAATAGCCCTTTTTTGTCAGTTCCTCCCGAAGAGATCGGATCTCTTCGATAAACTTGCAAAGCTTTTTTGGATAACCCTCCGCAATATATTTGTTTGCCATATCGAGGGACTGCAATATAAGATAGGATGGGCTTGTTGAACCATAGGTTTGAAGTATGCTTTTCACATTCGCAGACAGCTTATCGCTAAATTCTTTTCCAATATGCAAATACGCACCTCCCGTGAGCACCGGCAGTGTTTTATGAGCCGAATCGCAGCATATATCCGCACCAAGATCTATCGGATGCAGCGACTTCCGAAGGAATTTCAGATAAGCCCCATGAGCGTTATCGACCAAAAGTAGGACATTGTTTTCATGGCAAACCCGTGCGATTTTACCAAGCTCTGTGATATTTCCGAGATAGTCCGGGCTGGTTATATAAACAGCGGTTATGCCGTCCTTATTTTCGCCCAAACAATTTTTTATATCTTGGGCTGAAAGCCTTAGTGAAAGATAGGAATCCGACTCTTTTGGCGTGAGCCAAGAAATATCGAAATTCAGAAGTGCCGCCGCATTAAGAAAAGCTTTATGAGCGTTTCTTCCTGCCGCAATATGTGCGCGCTTACCCTGTTTCTCTGCATACATCACTGCAAGATGAAGCATTGCTTTTATGCACTGAGATGAGCCCTCGGTTGAATAATATGTATCCGACCCGAAAAGGTAGCTTGCGTTTTTCTCGCTTTCCTTGATGATACCGGAGGCATGGTAAAGGCTGTCTGCACCGTCGATTTCGGTTATATCAAAGGCTTCAAAGCCAAGAAGCGGCACACCCTTGTGCCCCGGCATATGTAATCTGAGTGCAGAGGACGCCGAATAGCTCCGAACAAAATCACATATTGGTGTTTTCATCACTGACCTCTAAAGGCTCTGTCTATAGCAACCATTATCGCACATTCCATTCTCTTGCGGAAAAGCTTACAACCATATTCATAAACTCCGTTTACCGAGCCTGTTGAATGATAAGCGTTTGCCGCACATCCGCCCGAGCAATATAGCTTTGCCCAGCAATCGTGACAATCGGGACGGGCATAAACATTGCAATTACCAAATTCGCATTGGATCCTTTTGTTTGTCACGCCACTCCAAATGTCGCCAAGCTTAAACTTTTCGTCTCCAACAAATTGGTGGCAAGGATAAAGATCTCCCCAAGGGGTAACCGCCATATATTCCGTCCCCGAGCCACAGCCGGAAATTCTCTTATAGATGCATGGGCCACCCGTCAGGTCTATCATATAATGATAAAATGTAAAGGGCTTGCCTGCCTTGTCACGCTCAAGCATCAACTCTGCAAGCTTTTCATATTGCTCCATAACGATGGGCAAATCGGCCTCGGTAAGCTCAGAGGGGTCTCCGTGGGCACAGACCACAGGCTCCATGCTCAGCTCATTAAAACCGAGATCAAGCATAACCTTGATATCATTTAGAAAATCAGGATTTGCGTGTGTAAAAGTGCCGCGCATATAATAATTTTTGCCGCCGCGAGCCTCAACCAATTTTTGAAATTTGGGGATTATCCTTTCCCAGCTACCGTTTCCTGCATAGTCAACTCTGAATCGGTCATGAATTTCTTTTCTTCCGTCGAGGCTGAGTACAACATTGCTGCATTCACGGTTTGCGAATTCTATAACATCGTCATCGATGAGAATGCCGTTTGTTGTAAGTGTAAAGCGGAAATTTTTGCCCTTTTCCTTTTCTATCGAGCGTGCATAAGCAACAAGCTGCTTGACCACCTCAAAATTCATCAGCGGTTCTCCGCCGAAAAAGTCAACCTCAAGATTTCTGCGGCTTCCCGAATTTTCAACGAGAAAATCAAGAGCCTGTTTTCCGGTTTCGAAGCTCATAAGAGCTCTTTCACCGTGATATTTGCCTTGGCTTGCAAAGCAATAAGAGCAATTCAGGTTGCAGGTGTGAGCAATGTGAAGGCAGAGCGCCTTGACAACGCCCGAGGTTTTTGCTTTAAGATGTCCGGCCATGCCCTCAAATGTATCGGGGGCAAAAAGCTTTCCCTTTGCCTTAAGCTCCTCGACCTGTGCATAGCATTCTTCTATATCGCTTTTGCTGATATCCTCTCTGTCCTTATATTTTTCCGATATGGCAGAAATAACTTCCTCCCTTGGGGTTCCCTCAAACATACCGATGATATCATAAGCGACCTCATCCACTGCATGAACAGAGCCGGAGCATATGTCGAGCACTATGTTGTATCCGCCAAGCTTATATTGATGTATCATTATTTTTTCTCCTATACCAAAAATGCCGCCCAAGGGCGGCATTTCGCGTTTTGTGATTACTTGCTTTCCTTGTTCTCACACTGCTGGTTAGCGATACCGCAGCTTGTCTTGCAAGCGGACTGGCAGGATGTCTGGCATTCACCGCAGCCACCGTTCTTTGCGCTGTCGCAGAGATTGCGAGTTTCAAGAGTCTTAATATGTTCCATAATGAACCTCCAAAAATATTTGTGTATTTTATTATACCACCCCGGAGGAAAAAAGTCAATACCAATGCCACAATTTGCATTTCAAATTTATGTCCTACAGGATGCGGCAGATATCTAACAATTTTTTTTGAAAAGAGGGTGTCTTTCGGTGTTTATAATGATATCTATTGCCAAAGCACAATGCTGCCGCTTTTAAGCGTTGAGGGAAGGTCTATAAGCCTTTGATTTGAGGAACCTCTGAAGCGAAGGGTAATATCCTTTTTTTCTTCCACAAACCGCCCGTCAACAAGGATGTCGATCATCGAGAGCAACTTTTCGGTTGCATGGCATTTTGCTCGGCACGAGGGATCTTGTAGCTCTTCAAAGGTAAAGCCGGTATATGCCCAAATTGTTTTCCTCGGAAATCTTACCTTGACCTTCTCTAAAAAAGCACAAAGCGGAGGCTGATTTTCGGGTTCAAATGGCTCACCGCCAAGCAAGGTTAAGCCTTCTATATATGACGGCTCAAGCATTTTCAGTATCATTTCCTCTGTTTCTTCTGTAAAGGGCTTTCCATAATCAAAGCTCCAGGTTTGGGGCTGAAAACAGTGCTCGCACCGATTTCTGCATCCCGAAACAAACAGGGAAACACGAACACCGTTTCCGTTTGCTATATCGCAATTCTTTATTTCGCCGTAAAACATTTGACCTCCTTACAGATGAAGGACTCTTTCCTTAATCTCCTGAGTTCTGCCCTGGTTCCAGAACTGCGTTCCGATATATCCGCAGGTACGCCTTGCCACATTCATTTTATCCTGATCGGTGTTGCCGCATTTCGGACATTTCCAAATCAGCTTGCCCTCATTCTCGGCAATTTCTATTTCTCCGTCAAATCCGCATATTTGACAATAATCACTTTTTGTATTAAGCTCAGCATACATAATATTATCATAGATAAAACGCATAACCGATATGACCGCATCAAGATTGTTTTGCATATTGGGAACCTCAACATAGCTTATAGCGCCGCCATTTGAAAGCGCCTGGAACTGTGCCTCAAATTTCAGCTTGCTAAAGGCGTCGATGTCCTCTGTTACATGGACATGATAGCTATTTGTTATGTAGCCCTTATCTGTAACATCCTTAATTATTCCAAAACGCCTTTGCAGACATTTGGCAAATTTGTATGTGGTGGACTCAAGAGGAGTACCGTAAATGCCAAAGCCGATAGTTGTTTCAGCCTTCCAGCGGTTGCAGGCTGCATTCATATATTTCATAATGTCAAGGGCAAAGGGAGTTGCGCTTGGGTCTGTGTGAGATTTTCCGGTCATATATTTAACACATTCGCAAAGACCTGCATACCCAAGCGAAATAGTTGAATAACCGTTATATAGTAGCTTATCAATGGTTTCTCCCTTGCCAAGCCTTGCGCAGGCACCGTGCTGCCAAAGAATGGGTGCAACATCGCTAAGAGTTCCCTTTAGTCTTTCATGGCGGCACATAAGAGCCTTATAGCAAAGCTCCAACCTCTCATCAAATATCTTCCAGAATTTTTCAAGATTTCCGCCGCTTGAGAGTGCTATATCAACAAGATTCAGCGTTACGACGCCCTGATTAAAGCGACCGTAAAATTTGTAATTTCCGTTTTCATCCTTATAGGGGGAAAGTGCGCTGCGGCAACCCATAACGGGAAAGCAATTGCCCTCTTTAAGCTCCTTCATTTTCTTTTCGGAAATATAGTCCGGAACAAGGCGCTTTGCAGTACATTTTGCGGCTAATTTAGTCAGATAGAAATATGGAGAATCATCGTGGATATTATCCTCCTCCAGCACATAAATTAGCTTTGGAAAGGCTGGAGTTACCCAAACGCCCTTTTCGTTTTTAACGCCTTGATATCGCTGCTTAAGCACCTCTTCGATGATTATTGCAAGATCCTGCTTTTCCTGCTCGTTTCTTGCTTCTCCAAGATACATAAAAACGGTCACAAAGGGAGCTTGGCCGTTTGTTGTGAGAAGTGTTACCACCTGATATTGAATAGTCTGAACGCCCTTGCGTATTTCATCACGCAAGCGCCTTTCAACGATAGCGGACAGCTCGGATGTGCTCAGATCCCGTCCGATCTCCCGATTCTCCTCCTCAACATCGTGCTTTATCTTTTTGCGGCTCACCTCTACAAAGGGGGCAAGATGAGCGAGAGAAATTGATTGGCCGCCATATTGGTTAGATGCAACCTGAGCAATTATCTGAGTTGCGATATTGCAGGCTGTAGAGAAGGAATGAGGGCGTTCGATGAGCGTGCCGGTGATAACGGTGCCGTTTTGGAGCATATCATCAAGATTAACGAGATCGCAGTTGTGCATATGCTGTGCAAAATAATCTGTGTCATGGAAATGGATAATGCCTTCGTTGTGCGCGTCTACTATTTCCTTTGGCAAAAGGATTCTGTTTGTTATATCTCTCGAAACTTCACCTGCCATATAATCTCTCTGTGTTGAATTGATTATCGGATTTTTATTTGAGTTTTCCTGCTTTGCCTCTTCGTTATTACATTCGATAAGGCTTAGGATCTTGTCATCTGTGGTGTTGGATTGGCGGACGAGAGTTCTTGTATATCGATATGTGATGTAGGATTTTGCAACCTCAAAGGCCCCATGTGCCATGATCTGGCTCTCAACCATATCCTGTATTTCTTCAACCGCAGGCGATCTACCAAGGTTTTCACAAGAAAGAACAACTCTTTCAGCAATTCTTCTGATCTGCAGAGGCGTCATTTTAGCATCCTCGGGGGCTGCTTCATTTGCCTTGCTTATGGCTGTTATTATTTTTGTTATGTCAAAATCAACTTCGGATGCGTTTCTCTTTATAACCTTCATAAAATTCTCCTTTTTATCTATATATTGGGGTGACTTTGGCATAATTATAGCATATCTTGTGGTTGTTGTCAATATGTGATATGGATTTTTTCAATTTTTTGCAAAAAAAGAGGGAGGACTTTCGCAGTCCTCCCATATTATATAATTTATTCTAACTATTCAACTTAATTCATTTATTGAAAATTTCCATTGGCGTAGCTCCTGATTCAAGATGTTTTGGCTTTCAAATTAAGTATAAACTGTGTGTATCTCATTAAATCACCCATTATCTATATCAAATCATCTTGTTTTATATTCGGTTTGCTATTTAACAGAAATCAGTAGTTCATTGGTTCTTCTCCTTAAATATATGTTCTCGCATAGTGTAAACTTCTCGGTGGTTTCTTCATGTTATCACTCCTTGCAGGGAACTTTGTTTTGGGAAGCTAATTTAGTTCATTGGCTGCGTCTCCTTTTCTTATTTGATCTTAGCTCGGGTTTGTGTAAGAAATCTAAAAATCATTGCTTTACATCCCTCCCGTTTGAGCTGTCTTTTTGACCTCTCCTTTTTGCACCTTTATTATAACAAATGTTGTCTAAATTGTCAATAGCTTTTTTGAAATTTTTATAAAGTTTGTTGGATATGCACAAAAATCGGCTGCATTTTTGGTTATTGCATCAAGCTATTTCAAACTTTTTTTCTTCAGCAGATAAAATTTTCAAAAATCCACTTGATTTAGAGAAAATACTCTGTTATAATAAAAATGTTGTGCGGCTGTTATAGGCCCTATTTTTTTAGGAGGTGAATGCTTGTGGATATTCTGAGATTATACTGTGAGCCTGAATTTGAGAACAGCTATTGGCTGAGAAATATTTATGATGGCTTTTGCAACGAAGCAGCCCTCAGCAAAAAAAGCATTAAAAGGCTGAGTATCCTAACAAGAGGAAACGGAGAGGCCGTTGCCATTATCGGAAGCGAAAATGAGTGGCTTCAAAATGCTGTTTTGGACCTGCAAAAAGCAAACTACAGGCCCGTACTTATCACAGCAGGCAGTGCACCAACGAAAAAAATGCTGTGTAGCAATGTGTGCTTCGATCTTTATGAAGCGGTTTCGGATTGTATTCACTATTTAGTTGGAGCCGGCAGAACGAGGATTGCCGCGCTTGGACTTAGAGATCTTGATTTTTGCGATAAGATCAAGCAAAAGGCCTTTGAAGAGGTAACAGCAGAACTTGGGCTTTCCGGCTGTGCTTGTATCCCTCTTGACGATTCTCACATTGATGATTTTGTTGCCCGAATTGATGATTTTGTAGGCAAATATGATGCGGTGATTTGCTCAAACGATACCTTGGCGGTGTTTCTCATTAAGCGCATGAGCGAGCTTGGATATGATGTTCCTCGCTCTTTATATGTTATAGGTATGGGCAATTCAAGCATTGGCCGCAACATATCGGTTCCTCTTACATCAATACTTTTGGATTATGCAAATCTTGGCAAACAGGCTGTTAGGCTTTGCAAATATCTATCGGCAAATCCCGGAATATTCCGCACTATATCCTATGTTAAGGGAGAACTGATTATTCGCAATTCAACAGACAATATTCCGTTTACACCTATCATGTCCGGGCCTATGTCCGGGGGTGTGGGAAATGAGATCTATAAAAACCCAGATCTTGCCGAAATTATCGAGATAGAATCTTTTTTGCAGGATTGCGATGACACAGACAGAGATATAATAGCTCTTATGCTGAAAGGGTTTACATATGAGCAGATAGCTGCCAAGCTTTTTATACACATAAGGACTCTTGCATATAGAAAAACCAAGATGCTGAGAAGGCTTGGTGTCTCAACAAGAGAAGAATTTTGCGCAAAGATAAAGAGGATTTGATTTAGGAAATACTGATTAATTTTTAAATTCACAGTTGCTCGCACTGACAAATCCTTATGGATTTGTGGGGCTCGATTCGGTTTGTGTCGGGAAAAACAAAAAAAGACACCACTTGTGGTGTGTATGGGAATCGAACCCAAACGAGCACTAATATTATGCGTAAATCCATTGTTCATCATTGCTCGCACTGACAAATCCTTGCGGATTTGTGGGGCTCGATTCGGTTTGTGCCGGGAAAAACAAAAAGAGACACCACTTGTGGTGTGTACGGGAATCGAACCCAAACGAGCACTAATATTATGCGTAAATCCATTGTTCATCATTGCTCGCACTGACAAATCCTTGCGGATTTGTGGGGCTCGATTCGGTTTGTGTAATAAAAAAACAAAGAGGCATCACTTTGTGATGCCTCTTTGTTTTTTGGTGACCCGTACGGGAATCGAACCCATGTTACAGCCGTGAAAGGGCCGTGTCTTAACCGCTTGACCAACGGGCCTTATGGTAGCGGAGATTGGACTTGAACCCATGACCTATCGGGTATGAACCGATTGCTCTAGCCAACTGAGCTACTCCGCCATTTGAGAGTTGCTTCACCGCAACGTGTGATATTATACCATACATTTTTTTCTTTGTCAACCCCTAATTTTAAAATAATTGTGAAAAAAATATTTATATTCGGTGAAAAGCAATGTTATTCTTGCAAATTTGATAAATATATATTCTTGCTATTGCGTTTTTCCAAAATTTAAGTTAAAATATATGTATATTTGTTTTTATAGTTTGATTACGAAAGAGAGTTGATGTTTTTTGGCATATACCTTTAAAGGCGGTTCTCATGTTGCCGAATATAAGTTTACACGAAATTCACCTACTCAGAAAATGACTCCCCCTGCTGAGATCTGTATTCCCATGTCACAGCACATTGGCGCACACTGCAAGCCTCTTGTTAAGGTGGGTGACAGAGTTCTTCGCGGCCAGGTCATCGGAGAAATTGAGGGCGGCCTCGGTTGCCCCGTTCATTCGAGTGTTTCCGGTAATGTAAAGGCGATAAAATCATATAATAATGCGCAGTCTTTGCCCATTCAAACGGTCGTTATAGAAAATGACGGAGAATATGAGCTCTCTCCCGATATCAAGCCCTGTGAAAAAAAGCTGACCGAGACTACAGCAGAGGAAATCATTGAGGTTGTTCGCCGTGCCGGCATTTCCGGAATGGGAGGCGCAACATTCCCAACCTATGCAAAGATACAGTCTGCCATAGGTAAGGTTGATAAGCTTATTATAAACTGTGCAGAGTGCGAGCCGTTTATAACTGCAAATCACCGTCTCATGCTTGAACGTCCGGGGGAGATAATAAACGGTACAAAAATATTGCTCAAGGCCTTTGGTCTCAGAGAAGCAGACATTGCTGTTGAGGATAATAAAATGGACGCTGTCCTAAAACTTGAGGAGAAAATCGGAGCAAGCAAAATGATCAGCGTTAAGATTATGAAAACGAAATATCCTCAGGGAGATGAACGCCAGCTTATCTATGCTCTCACCGGCAAAGAGATTCCCCAAGGGAAGCTGCCTACAGATGTGGGATGCGTTATTTTTAATGCAGAAACCTGTGCAGCCGTATACAGAGCATTTGCCTACGGTATACCGCTTATCGAAAGGATAGTCACGGTTGCCGGGGATTGCATTGCTGCTCCGCAGAATGTCCTTGCTCCTATTGGTGCCTCTTATAAAGACCTTATCGACTTTTGCGGAGGAATGAAAAAGGAAGCTAAAAAGATCATTAGCGGCGGCCCGATGATGGGCTTTGCACAGTGGGATATAAATGCCCCTGTAACTAAGGGCACATCTGCTCTCCTTGTTTTTTCAGAAGAGATGTGCGCAAAGGATAACGAGGATTATGCCTGCATCAGATGCGGCAGATGTGTTAAAAATTGCCCAATGCACCTTATGCCAAATTATCTTGCCCAGTTTGCTCAAGGGGGAAGATATGAGGATGCCCAAAATTATGATGTTCTTAGCTGTGTTGAATGCGGAACCTGCTCTTATAACTGTCCCGGTCATGTTCCGATAGTTCAGTATATAAGGGTTGCCAAGGGAGCTCTCCGAGCTAAGAAAGCTGCGGAGAGTGCAAAGGCTGCGGCAATAATCCCCGATATTGAAAAGAAGTGAGTGACCTAATTTTTTGAAAGGATTTTATGTACATATGAATAACGAAGCGAACAAATTGGAGTCTGCCGCACTTTTGACGGTCTCCCCTTCGCCACATATTCGGCACGGTGATACCACCCGTACTGTTATGGCGGATGTTATTATAGCACTTTTGCCGGCTACCGTATGGGGAGTGATCTGCTTTGGACTTCGAGCACTGGCTGTTGTCCTTATTTCAGTTGCCTCTGCGGTTTTGTTTGAATTTTTGTTTCAGAAATTGCTGAAGCGAAGGGTAAGCATAGGGGATTTTTCGGCGGCACTGACAGGTCTAATTTTGGGACTTAATCTTCCGGCAACCGTTCCATATTGGATTCCTGTTGTGGGAGCGTTTTTCGCCATAGTTGTTGTAAAGCAGTTGTTTGGCGGCATTGGAAAAAACTTTATGAATCCGGCGCTTGCCGCAAGAGTTTTTTTGTTTGCATGGCCAAATGAAATGACCACCTTTACTGAGCCCTTCAGGCGTCTTGGAATTTTTGACGGCGGTGAGGAAATATTGGACGCAGTTGCAACTTCAACGCCTCTTGCTGCGCTTAAGGCAGGCTCTCTTCCTGAAATTTCATGGGTGGATCTTATAACAGGCAGATGCGGCGGTACTATTGGCGAGGTCTCCTCGGCACTTCTTATAGTTGGAGGAATATATCTGCTCATTCGCAAGGTCATCTCTTGGCACATTCCGGTTTCTATGATAGGAACGGTAGCACTTCTTGCGGCAGTGTTTCCTCAGAATTCAGATGTTGTTTCCTTTGTGTTCAGCGAGATATTTGCGGGTGGACTTATCCTCGGCGCATTCTTTATGGCAACCGATTATGTAACCTCTCCCATAACATCGAAAGGCAAGCTGATATTCGGTGTTGGCTGCGGTGCTATCGTGGTTTTCATCAGATATTTCGGAGGCTATCCTGAGGGAGTGTCCTTTGCTATTCTGATTATGAACACTCTTGTATATTATATCGATAAATTCACAAGACCGAGAGCGTTTGGAAAGCAGAAGGGAGGCGCTTCTCATGGCTAAAACGGCAGAAAAAAAGATGGAGGTTAAAGAGCTTGTACGAATCAGCGGAGTTCTTTGCATAATCTGTGCGGCAGTTGCCCTTGTGCTCTCTCTTGTTAATATACTTACTGCAGATAGAATTGCCGCAAATGAGGAAAATGAAAAACGCAAGGCGATAGTTGCGCTTTTTGGCTCGGACAGCATAGTTTATGAGCCTATTGAAAGCGTGTCTGCAAATGTAAACGAGATATTAACCGTCAAGGATGGCGAGGAGCACCTTGGATACTCTGTGAGCGCTTCTCCTGCCGGATTTGGCGGAGGAGTAAATATAATGGTTGGCATCGGTGTTGACGGTGTTGTTATGGGTGTGAGAATTGTTTCACATTCCGAAACGCCGGGTCTTGGCAGCAGGGTTCAAAATGACAGCTTTCTTAATCAGTTTAATGGCAAAGAAGGAAGTCTTGCATCCGGACAGGATTATGATATAATTTCGGGTTCAACCATAAGCTCTCAAGCGGTTGCAAAGGGCGTAAGCGATGCGCTTTCTGCACTGGCTGAGGTTATAGAGGGAGGTGTGGCAAATTGAAGGACATAAAAAAAAGCTCAGGATTTATTTCTCAGCTTAAAGGGGGCATCATTGACAACAATCCAACCCTTGTTCAGCTTCTTGGAATGTGTCCCACTCTCGCCGTCACAACCTCTGTTTCCAATGCCATCGGCATGGGTCTTGCGGCAACGGCTGTGCTTATTTGTTCAAACATATTTATTTCAATACTGCGTAAATTTATTCCGTCACAGGTGCGAATTGCGGCATTTGTTGTTATAATTTCCGGATTTGTAACGGCGGTTGAGCTTCTTATTAAGGCGTTTTTCTTTGAGCTATACGGCTCTCTTGGGCTTTTCATTCCACTGATAGTTGTAAACTGCATAATTCTTGCAAGAGCAGAGGCCTTTGCTTCAAAAAACAGTGTGCTTCCGTCTGCCATAGATGGACTTTCAATGGGACTAGGCTTTACCCTTGCTCTAATCATTATTGCCGCTATACGCGAGCTTCTCGGTGCCGGAACTATTCTGGGCTTCACCGTTCTTGGCAGTTGGTATAGCCCGGCCATTCTGTTTATTCTTCCTCCCGGCGCATTTTTGACCTTGGGCTTTGTTATTGCAGCGGTTCAAAAGCTCCGCAATATAAAGGAGGATAAGGCAAGGCTTGCCAGACTTTCAAAAATTGACAGCGAGGAGGGCAAGGCATGATATCTTTATCATTTGTTGACACGTTACTTTTAATGTTCAGCGCAATAATTGTTGAAAACTTTATTTTTTCAAAGTTTTACGGCTGCTGTCCATTTCTTGGTGTTTCCGAAAAGCCGGATACTGCTCTCGGAATGGGCATGGCGGTTACATTTGTAATTACACTTTCAAGCGCTGTTACATGGGTAGTTTACCATCTGATTCTTGTTCCGCTGAAGCTTGAATATCTTAAAACTATTGCGTTCATTCTTGTTATTGCGGCACTCGTGCAGTTTATCGAAATGTTTTTGCGCAAGTTTGTGCCAGCACTTTACAGTGCTCTTGGCATATATCTGCCACTTATCACAACAAACTGTGCGGTTCTTGGCTCTGCCCTTGTGAATATTCAGAACAACTATAATTTTATAACCTCTGTTTGCTATGGCTTTGCCGCCGCTCTTGGATTTACAATGGCTATTGTGATTTTTGCGGGGGTTCGCCAGAGGGTTGAATTTGCTGACCCTCCGAGAGCGTTTAAGGGCTTTCCCTTGACACTTATTGCCGCAGGACTTATTGCAATGGCATTTTCCGGCTTTTCGGGAATCAGCTTTTAAGGAGGTTGGATGATGAGCGTTTTAATAACAGTGATTGTCTTTGCCGGACTTGGCATTATTTTTGGTGTTATGCTCGCCGTTGCCTCAAGGCTGTTTGCAGTTAAGGTTGACGAGCGTGTGCCTATGATAATAGAAAATCTGCCCGGTGCAAACTGCGGTGGCTGTGGATTTTCAGGCTGTGCAGCTCTGGCAGAGGCTATTGCAAGAGGGGATGCTAATCCGGGTTCCTGTAGTGTTTGCGATAATGAGAGCGCAAAAAGGATAGGCGAAATAATGGGCATCGAGGTTAGTACAAAGAAGCGTATGCGTGCACAGGTCATGTGCTCCGGACATAGCGGTGCCGCAAAAAAGAAATATTCATATAGCGGTGCGCCCGATTGCATTGCGGCAGAAAGGCTTGGAGGCGGCGACAAGATGTGCCCTAATGGATGCATAGGTCTTGGTAGCTGTGTTTCCGCTTGTCCGATGGGAGCTATTAGCGTAGTTGATGGAGTTGCGCAGGTTGACTATAAAAAATGTGAGGGCTGCGGTGTTTGCGTTTCTGCCTGCCCAAAGCACATTATCAAGCTTATCCCCTTTGATGCAGCACATTGGGTTGGCTGCAAATCGGTGGAAAACGGTGCAAACACGAGAAATCAGTGTGACCGAGGATGTATTAGCTGCCGACTTTGCGAAAAGAATTGTGAATACGGCGCAATAACGGTTAACGATTTTGTTGCCACTATTGATTATGATAAATGTGTCAACTGCGGAAAATGTGTTGAAAAATGTCCAAGACATATAATTTGGTCGGCGCATAAGGAAAACGGAGATCTCGTTTTCGTTAGAACTGAATAAAAACAGGTTGAAAAATATTATAGCGAGAGCCTCCGAAAGCAAAAATGTATGCTTTCGGAGGCTCTTTTAAATTAAAGGACTTATAAATTATTTTTTGTGCTCGTTTTCGTTTTTTATTTCCTCGAGTAAATTTCTCATTCTTTCTTGATATATATTTTCTTTATGCTCATCCCACTTTTTGCATAGAGCTTGTGCTAACCACATTGTTCCCCAAAACAGAACCATTGCAGGTATAGCACCAAGAATTACACCATTTCTTCTGAAAAAAGTTGTTATTAAAGCATTTGCGAAGATGCATAAAAACCAAATTAAGACTTTCATTTGATTAACACCTTTGAATAATAATTAATTATTTATAACCGATTTTAACAGCTCTGTTTTTCATCAATACTGTCATATAGATTTTTAGTATTTCTTCCTTGCTTACACTCTTTTCACAATGAAGCCAAGCTCGATCCAATTTAAAATTACACAGAGTATAAACATGACCATCCGCTGTTTTGATATTAAGTCCATGTCCGTCAAAAACACCATTGGTTTTGTGAACATACTCATATATTTGAGTAATTTCGCTATAACTAAATGGTCGGAGACACTTTTCGCCGTATATATACTTATCTCCCAAATATATACAACCTTGACAAAATGTCGTTGAATGATTGAAATCCCACAAAATTTCATTAATCGTATTGTTTTGTTCTGCTATTCTAAAAAAGCTCCACCAAATATTATAATATTTGAAGTCAGACCAAAAACAAACACCAAAAATAACGAAAGGAATCGGTTTATAAAAAAACGGAATTGAGGACTCATCCTCTACTAACATAACCAAAAGTACAAATATTGCGAAGGCGTAAATTATACTTCTAATAAAATGTATAGAAGGTGGTTTCAGATAAGATTTGAGATCGTTTATATCCATAGTTAGTAGCTCAAACTTTCAATGATTTCCTTTACAACATTGTCCTGCTCCGGTGTTATTTGTTGGCCTTGTGATGAAACAGTAAAAATTATAAAGGTATCGTTAATTATAGTTATATAAATACGCTCCTGATATAGCCGCATACAATCAAATACAAAAAACAGCTCTTGATCTGTTCTATAAATATCTCCTTGTATTTTTTCACCATTAATAGGTTTATAACCCGCTTCCTCAAATTGTTTAATAATCGTTATCCAAACCAATTCTAATTCAATATTGCTAAAATTGTTTAAATTGTCGATTGTGATTTCATTATCATCCTTGTCGGCTATAACATCTATTTTAATTTCAAAATAAGGCTCATCAAACAAAGCATCATAGGGGTAAATTGCCATTTCTATGCCGCTAACATACATATAAAGATACATTTCTGCCTTATCGGTGCCTTGGGCTTTGCACATTTCTTCTGTATAATCGTTGGTTGTTGAATAGACATTATAACTACTGTCTACCTTAATAATTCCGGGAAAATCGGGGGTTGAATATTCAACCTGCTTTCCTGTTTTAGGAGGAAGAGATACCGTACTTATTTGCGTGGTCTCATTGTTAAGCTGTTCCTTTGATAATACATTATTATTAAAAGAAGAACTTTCAGAAGATGTACCGGAAGGCGATTGATTAGAAGAAACTTTGTTTGAGGATGTAACATTTTTTTCATATGTCAAATCATTTGCATTCAAATAGATAACTTCTGATTCGTCAATTGTTTTATAAGTAACTTTATCGTAAATGTATAATTTGAATTCCAAATTCTCTATTGTTGTTATGTCGTTTTCTTCTAAATCTCCTGAACTAAAACTAATATCTGAAACAGCATGAGCATTTGGTAAAATATTTGTATATAAAGATGAAGATACCATATATCCATTTATTGATAAATCCCTTGTGTTCAAGGATATATATCTATTGCTATTGTTATGTATATACAACAGCAAAGAAGGGGAATCATAATACGAACTCTTTTTGTATAAATACTTTGCTACCACTTTTATATTGTTTTTTTCATATATTAATGTTCCGGAATCATTGTATGTATATATGAAATTTTCAGCTGCTGATGTTTCAATTTTCATGAAATCGGTAGTTAAAATCGTATTATAATCATTATAAACTTCAAATGCCATATCTAATGTTGCTATTGTTGAAATGTTGCAAAGCTGCAGCTGATCTTTAAACAAACTAATATAATCAGTGCTTTTTTTCCCTGCGGATACGGTGGTGTACAGACCTGTATTTATCATATAATTATTAACTAAGATATCACCTGTGCTTACTTGAAAGTCTTGATCCGTATTATTTTCTATTGCAAATTTCAATTGCGGACTACTGCTCTTGTCAAAATCTATTCCCTTTAATGTTATTTTGACTCCGTTTTCGTCCACCATAACTCTTTCGGAAACAGTTACTCTTGTTAGTGCCTCATTGCCGCTTTGAGTTGGAAAATCATAGTCGCTTTTTGCAGTTTCCGGTGTCTTAGTTGTTTCGGGGGCTTTAGTTGTGACCGGGGCTTCGATTTTTTCGGTATCTTTGGCATCTGTATTTTCGGCACTGCTTGTTGTATCTACCGATGAAGTTTGGGGAATATTATTTTTGATATCGGAATCTGGTGGGGTTACGCTGATTTTGACACAAGCGGAGAGGATAATTAGAACAGATAATGTGATTAATAAATAGACGAGCTTTTTCATGATGACTCCTTAAATTTTTTTGATTTGTATATGTTAAAAACCATAGGGATGGTTGCTGTTTTTAACTCTTTGAAGCTGTTAATCTATTTGTTTGCTGCCGCTCTGCGACGAAATCTCATAGTCGGGTTCGGTGGTTTCAGACAGCGTTGTTTCGGTAGATTTTGGTGCGTATTGAATGTGGGTGTTTATAGATAATCGCAGAATGGGAGTACCCATGAGTTCGGATGGAACATTTTCAGCAATTTTATCGAATATGGTCATACTCCCAATAACCCTTATGGGGTCGCTGAAATATTGACTATCATAACCTGCTGTGTAATTTTCTCCGCGCCCTTCGATCTCATCGGAATATATCTGCGACGGAACCAATAACCAAAAATCCTTGCCTTTGACAGTGGTACATTGGCAAACAACACTGGTATAAATAGAAATACCATTCTGACATAATATTGTTTCTACAGTTCCATAAACAGAAAACAGAATAATATCAGCATATATATCGTCATATAGGTCTATAGATCCGGTAGTTATCTCTATTTCATCAATATTTTGCATTCCTAATAGGGAAACATATTTTAAGTTGGAATGAGTTTTTTCTAAGCAGGAGTCTATAACTGCTACACTAGTAAGGAAAATGAATATTACTGCTGCTAATACTAAAGCTTTCACAATAACTCCTTTTGATTTTTTATCGTATTTTCGTACATTTTATCACAATATGAGATATTTGTCAATATCTCATATTGAGATTTTATATAATTTCCTTATAATTTATTATGAGGTTTATTATGAGATTAAAGGATATCAGAGAAGACAGAGATATAACGCAAAAAGAAATTGCGGAATATCTACACATCAGACAGAACACCTATTCGCAATATGAGAATGGGCAAAGACAGCTTCCAATAGATGCACTGATAAAGCTTGCTCAATATTTTGGCACATCCACTGATTATATTCTTGGAGTAACGGATGAAATAAAGCCATATCCGAAAAAATGAAAATAGCTATTATATGTAGTAATTAACCGTTATAACTAATAATTAAATTAATTCTAAGCCTTCTCTCAAACGAAAGGCTTAGTGAGAACACACTGCGAAGTTTTCACTATACAATCTCTAAACCGCACACTGCTCTCGTCTGTGATAACCGATTGTCCCACAGAAAACTCGCAGTGTGCTCTTGTTTGTAAAAACACTTCCCCATAAATTCCTTTTTAACCAACAAAAAATGACGGCGCTCACGCCGTCATTTTTTATATATTTTAGTATGCAGTGTTTGCCACAGAGTTTTTTACATCGTATCTTGATAGCAGATTTTCATCTATCTTTATTTTATCCTCGTACTTTGAAAGTCGGGCAGTGAAAACCTCGGTTTCAAGAGTCTCCTAAGTCGGAGGCCAAGCGGTGTTAGGAAGACAATCTCACCAGTCAACTCCTTGGCCCACAGAACGACATGGCTACGATCCGACTTTATCTTGATAGCAGATTTTCATCTATCTTTATTTTATCCTCGTACTTTGAAAGTCGGGCAGTGAAAACCTCGGTTT
>JAZUQN010000087.1:0-8357 GCA_045605745.1 Eubacteriales bacterium | reverse complement strand
CCCTTTCTTGCATTTTTAACAGCATAAAGCACCGCTTCTCTTCTGCTTGGGATCTTAACATATGGGCATCCGTTCTCGCCAAAGGCGGCAGCTATTTCATCAATAATAGCCTCAGGAGGCTCGTTATCGGGATTGTCAGATGTTAAGATGCAAAAATCACAAAGCTCTGATGCAACCTTGCCAAGCTCAGCTCTTCTAAGCTTTGTTCGTCCGCCAACAGAACCAAAGAGGCATATCAGCCTTGCGGGTTTATATGTTCTGAGAGTTTGGAGAACACTGCGAAGACTAACCCCATTATGAGCATAATCGATTATAAATGTTGCATAAGGCAAGGCATCCACAATTTCAAATCGACCCTTTAGCGAAACATTTGAAAGTGCCAAAGAAATATCCTTTAGCTTCACGCCTGCGCTTATGCAAACAGCGGCGGCGGCAAGAGCGTTTGATGCATTGAAATCTCCCGGCAGAGGAAGATCAACCTGCTCACAAAGTCCTTCACCGGCGCTTATTTCAAATTTTATTCCAAGCTTCCCTCCCTCACGGTAACAAACGGGAGAGGATGCATTAAACTGTCCCTTTCCTTTTATAGAATAACTGAATTTTGGTGCAGGGCAATTCTGCAGCATAAAGTCCGAGGCTTCATCATCAGCGTTATAAACTGCTATTTTAGGCTGATATTCGGAAAAAAGCCTTGCCTTGCAATCTCTGTAATGCTCAAATGTCGGGTGCTCATTTTCTCCTATATGATCCGTCGAAAGATTTGTAAACACAGCGGCTTCAAATTTCATCCCATGTATTCTGTCAAGATATACCGCCTGCGAGGACACCTCAAGAACAAGATATTTAACATCTGCCTCTAACATTTTTCTCATATACTGAGCAAGGTCGTAACTCTCGGGAGTGGTGTTAACCGTCTCATAAAAACGACCGTCAAAAAGAACACCGTTTGTTCCTATATATCCTGCCTTTATACCGCAGGTGTTAAGCACATGATATATAAGATGTGCAGTTGTGGTCTTACCCTTTGTGCCTGTAATGCCTATAACCTTCAGCTCCTTCGAAGGGTGCCCGAAAAAAGCCTGGGACATTTCGGCAAGGGCTATTCTCGTGTTTTCGGCAAGTATAACAAATGCATCAGATGGGAGATCAAGCTCCCTTTCTGCAACGAAAACTCTTGCACCGTGTTCATAAGCCGAGAGAGCATATTCGTGACCGTCATAAACAGCGCCTTTTATGCATACAAAGGCCGAGGATGGCATCGCTTTTCTTGAGTCACAGCAGAGAGACTTAATTTCTATGTCGCAAAGAGACCCCGATATTCTATTTTTTAGTTTAACATTATAAAGCAGCTCAGAAAGTTTCAAAAAAGGGCCTCCGATCAAATTTATTTGCAATATTTTTTGTATTTTCCGTATTGACGGCGCATATGCTCTGCAACCCAAACAAGTCGCTTGGGGCTGCGAAGAAGATCATAGGGATACCAAAGAGAGGTCTTTGATCTTCCGGCACTGCGAAGCTGTTTGGCTTTATCCAGTGAGGGCTTGTGATGAACATATTTTTTCACAACGCCAAAGGGGATGGTGTGCCAAAGATAGCTTTCCCTGCACTCGGTGTATGTGAGGGATTCGCAAAGAAAATTATCACGCACAAGAAGCTCTGCAATATTTATACCCGCAGAGGTAATATAAAAATTACTTCTTCCCTGGCGGAGATTGATCTCAAAGGCTCTAAGAGATCCGTCTCTTGCGTCGTATTTTATATCAAAATTAGAAAAACCGCGATAGCCGATCTCGTCAAGAAGATTTCTGAAACGCTCAGTAAGCTCCGGCATATATTCCGTTATAATTGCCGCATGATTGCCCAGACCCTTCGGGGTATGTTCTTCAAGAAGAACGTGTCCAAGACACATCATTTTAACCTTGTTATCCCTATCCGAATAAGCTGTCAGCACATACATATTGGAGTCATCTCCGGGGATCATATCCTGGAGTATCATCTTATCGGGATAGCCTGCCGAATATATCTGATTAATGATTTTAGCAGCTTCCTTTGAATCATTTGCGGTATACACCTTTTTCATACCATCAAAGGGATGCTTCCAATATGCAATGCTACTGGATGGCTTAACTATGATTGGGTAAGCAAAGCCCAAGCTTTCTTCCTTAAGCTCCTCCTCAGAAAACTCTGCTGAGATCACCTTTGTCTTCGGATATGGAATATTATATTTTTCACACATCTCATAAAAAACAGCCTTACTGACAAGAGTATCCATAAGTTCAGCCTCTATATAAGGACAAATATATTTATCCTCAAGGCGAGCTTTGTTTCTGATTATCATTGCAGCATAATCATCGGTGCACCCAAGAAGAATTAGAGCCGCACCTTTGTTTTTGTCGGCAAAATTCTGCATTTCCGAAACCATAATGTCATCATTATCAAGTCCCGGAACAGTATGAAACTTCACAATTCTTGAATCCTTTGTGGGACCTATTGAATATCTGCCGAAAACGTGAGTAACGATTCCATATCTTTCATGAAATGCTCTTGCAACATTATAGCTGTTAAGGTCTCCGCCAAGCAAAACGGGAACCAGCTTTATATCAAGTTCTGTCATATCATTTTTCCTCAACAAAGAATTTTTTGTACCAAACAAGGAAAGTAAACACCGTCCAGATCTTACGCTGATTTTGCTTTTTGCCGCTCTTGTGATCATCAAGCAGCTTCATTATTGCCGAGCGATCAAAAAACTCCTCTGCAAAATCGGCAGTGAAATATTCCTTAACGATATTATAATACTTATCCTCTCTGAGCCAAAAGCGAATCGGAACGGGGAATCCTTTTTTTGTGCGGTTTGCCCATTCATCGGGCAGGGTTTTGTGCGAAGCTTCACGCAAAATATATTTTGTGTTCTTCTCGTTTATTTTAAATTTAGCAGGTATCTCCTCTGCCTGCTTCATAACCACCTTGTCGAGAAAAGGAACTCTAAGCTCAAGAGAGCTAGCCATGCTCATTTTATCAGCCTTTAGCAGAATATCACCGGGAAGCCAAAGATTAAGATCAAGATACTGCTTTTTTATAAGCTCACTTTTATCCTTGACCCTTGCATATATCGGTGCAGTTATCTCTTTAACATCGGGGGCATTTTTGTATTCTTTTTTTAGAACCGCAAGGGCTTCCTTTTCAGGAAACACAAGAGCCTGTCCGATAAAATAATCCTCGGGGCGTGAGCTGCCCTTTATAATAAAATCATGACCCTTAAAATAAGGCAATCGCCTTGCAACAGATGCTGCAAAAACACGCAAAAACTTTGGCAGTTTTTTGTATTTACGCATCATAGGAGTTTCATCATACCACTCATATCCGGCATATATTTCATCTGCCCCCTCTCCCGAAAGCACCACAGTAACACGTTCCTTTGCCAGCTTTGCAAGGAAATAAAGAGGAACTGAAGATGGATTCGACTGAGGCTCGTCCATGTGATATTGGATCTCTTCAAAATTCTCAAAGCATTCGTCAGCATCAATTATCTTTTTGAAATTCTTTATTCCGAGAAGCTTTGAAAGCTCCCCCGCTTCATCAGTTTCATTGAATTTATCATAAGCAAAACCAACCGAAAAGGTTTCATCGGGCATGAGAGCAGCGGTTATATAGCTGGAATCAACACCGCCAGAAAGAAAAGAGCCAACCTTAACATCGCTTATTCGGTGAGCAGCAACAGAAGCACGCACAGTTTCGTCAAGCTCCACACAATAGTCCTCAAAGCTTTTCTCACCCTCTGTGAAATCAATATCCCAGTATCTTTTGAGTGTCATTCCCTCCTTTGCATTCCAGGTAAAGAAATGCGCAGGGGGCAGTTTCCTTACGCCCTCAAAAAATGTTTCCTCCATTGAAGAATACTGAAAAGTGAGATAAGGACGAAGTGCTTTTTTATTAACTGCTTTAATAAATTTCGGATGCTCAAGAAAGCTTTTAATTTCTGAGCCAAAGATAAGCGAGCCATTCTCCGCATAGCCATAGTAAAAAGGCTTGATGCCGAAATGGTCACGAGCACCGAAAAGAGTTTTACTCACTCTGTTCCAAATGACGAAAGCAAACATTCCACGAAGCTTCTCAACAATTTTTTCACCGTATTCCTCATATCCGTGAATGATAACCTCGGTGTCGGCATTGCATTTGAAAATATGTCCTTTAGCACGGAGCTCTTCCCTCAGCTCTTTAAAATTGTATATTTCCCCGTTAAAAACAATAACAATACTGCCATCCTCATTATACATGGGCTGTGCACCGTCATCACTAAGGTCAATGATACTCAGCCTTCTAAAGCCAAGAGCCATATCCTCATCGATAAAATCACCGGCCATATCAGGGCCGCGGTGGATAATGCGTCCCATCATAGCATTAATTATTTCTTTCTTATTTTCAAGTCTGCCGGAAAAACCAACAAATCCACACATATCAATTAGCTCACTTTCAGAAATTCATAAAAGCATAAATCTACAGGATATATTGTACCACAAAAAAACAGTTTTGTACAGTGAAAAAGCAAAATTTGTATCTTTTTGGGCAAAAATCCTTGAAAATTCTTAATATTTATACTATAATGTAAGAACAAACTTTAAAACCGGAGGTTGATTGACATTAAAAGAGCTTTGATATATAAGATATTCACAAAAATGCCTAATCTGGAAACCGACCGTTTAATTCTCCGCAAGCTTATGGCAAAGGATGCTGAGGATATGTATGAATATGCCTGTCTTAGTGAGGTTACAGAATACCTTACATGGTTTCCACATCCGGATAGCTCATATACGAGGGATTATCTTGAATATCTCGGAACACGGTATAGAGTTGGAGATTTTTTTGATTGGGCAATAACTCTAAAGGAAAACGGAAAAATGATTGGCACCTGCGGTTTTACATCCTTTGATTTTTCAAATGACAGTGCTGAAATGGGCTATGTTCTGAACCCAAGGTTTCGTGGGCAAGGGATTGCACCGGAAGCACTGCGCGCAGTGATGAATTTTGGCTTTGAAAACTTGGGACTTCACAGAGCAGAGGCAAAATTTATAGAAGGAAACACAGCAAGCCTCAGGGTTATGGAAAAGGTCGGCATGAGCTTTGAGGGAATACGCCGTGGAGGAATGCTGATCAAAGGCGAATATCGAAACATTGGCATTTGTTCAATTTTAAAAGATGAGTTTTATAGTAAGGACTGAGAAGATCACTCTACCAATTTTGAAAAGTGTCTATTATGCAAAAAAAGAAAAGGGCTGCTCCCATGATATGCACCATGGTGGAGCAGCCGAATTTTTTAATTAATCTTTTAACCTCGCTCTGTATGGCAGTTGGATGCGCTCAAGCCTGCAGATCACTGCTGTCATTGGCATAATTATGATAGATGCAGCAAGATCACCAAATCCGTGAATTATATCAAAAGGTAAACCCGCAACAATCCAAGCTACCATCGCTTTGAAATCAAGATTGAACATAATCGCCTGTGCAGGCGCATAAAGCGCACCGAAAGCAAATCCGTGAATGGCACAAACCACTGAATACATAATAGCAGCTATAGAAAAGTGCAGATTGCGTGGCAACAGCATCGTAACGCCCCAAAGAACTGTCCAGATGTATAAGTAAGGCATCCACCACATATTGAATCCGGCATAAAGACCGTTAAGCAAAACATATAAGTATAGAGGTATAAGTGCCTTTTTCCTATATACCAAGGTATACACAACCGTCAGCACACCGACAAAATGTATGTTTGGGGCCCACTCCATAAGAAGATCGCCAAGATACATAACGGTGCCAAGCATTGAAAACACAGCGATCTCGCGCAAAGTAAGATTTTTTTTGCCCTTTTTCGCTTTAATCATTTAGCTCTTAATCCTTTGTGTATTCAATGCGGAAAACATCCCCATCTGAAATAGGAGTTGTATCAATGCCCGACATTAAATAGTCATCACCTTTATAAAAGCTCCAATATGCCTTATCTAAATCATAATCTGCTCTTTCGCCATTAACAAATTTAACGAAAAGTCCATATTCGCTTTCATCGCCCTCAACAAGTTTTTCCTGTTCAAGAGCTCCTCTGAGAAACGCCTCTTTTGTTTTGATAACAAAATCGGTAACATTTCCGTCAGAGCCTTTAACTTGAACTGTGATCGTTATTTCGGCTCTTTCTCCTTCGGTGTCGCTTTGTCCACCATCCTCTTTTTTTCCGCAAGAAGCAAGCACAAATGTCATTGCCGCAACAAGGACAAGCACCGACACAAGGGAAAACAAACGCACAATAAAATTTGTTTTTTTCATGCTAATTCCTTTTCTTTTTTTGGGTCATTGCCCATATTTTTATCGATATAAAGCAAAACCCTGTCTGACATCGAAACATTAGGTTTTTTAGGGGCAAGTATTCCGGCTCAGAGACACAAAGACAACCTTCTCGGGGATACCCCAATGGTTATTTACATCTGTTGCGGCAGAAGCGTCTTTGGCTTTTTTCTTTACGGCGACGGGCTCGCTCGGGAATTTCACCCGATTCCATATTAAATCCATAGCAGATACCCCGACAAATATATCGATACATATTATAGTTAACTTCTGAACATTTGTCAAGGATAAAATATAAATTAAACTTGACAAAACAAACCTGTTATGTTAAACTATGATTATAAATTGAAAGGATTTTTGAAAAATGAAAAGATCAAAAATATTGACTGTCCTTATATCAATACTTATGGTTGTAGCTTTAGCCGCTTTTTTTGCAGGCTCGGTTATAGGGAACGCCGCAAATAAAAACAAAACACCTCTAAAGGCACTTGAACTCCTCAAGCTTGTTCCGAGCATCAGCTCCTCAAACACGGTTACAAGAATGGACGCACTGTCTTATGTGTTGAAAATAACAGGAAAAGAAAATGCCAATATCTCCACCGATTCAGCATTTGTCGATGTTAATGCCTCAGATTTGCTTACCGTTTGCAACGCCAAAGAGCTTGGCATTATTTGGGGAGACGGCTTTGACAGATTCTATCCAAACAGAGCTATCACTCTTGAAGAGATGCTTATAATGTGCCTGCGAGCAATGGGATATGCTCCCACAGCGGAAAATGTATATGAGCTTGCAGAGGCAAAAGGAATTTATAAATATTCCTCAGGAGACAACCTTTACTTCAATCTCACCGCCGGTAAGGTTGGAGAGATCTTGTGGAATCTTCTCTCGGCAACAGACGAGATATCCGGTGTCAGCTATTCATCCCTTCTGGCTGAAAAGGGAGTTTTAGACGGTGATTACTATGCTGATGTATGCGAACAGGTAAACTACACCTTTGGAGAAACCTCCAAGGTAATAACCGAAATTGTTACGGAGAATAATTGGTCTCCAACCTGGAAGCCATAACAGCAAAACAGCGGAGAGACAGAACTATGGAGTCAAATGATCTTGGTTCAATAATCGAATCTTCTTTATCAAAAAATTTGCTCAGACCCGACCAAATTCCATCCCTCGACCTTTATATAGATCAAATTTTAACCCTTGTCAGTGATAAAGTCGGAAGCATCGGTTCAAACGGCAGTCTCACAAAAACTATGATAAACAATTATAGCAAAGACGGCCTTATAAAACCGATCAAGGGCAAAAAATACAGTAAGGAGCATATCGTTCAGATGATGCTGATATGCTATCTTAAAGGTGTGCTGTCGATAGGAGATATCAAACGAATTTTTGACGGAGTTTATGCCTGTGAGGGTTTTAACGGTGACACGCTTATCTCATGCTACGATAGATTTTTAAATTTGAAACAATCTGAAGATAAGCTTTGCAAAATTATAATTGAGCAATTGATAAACGAGGCAGAGCTTGATATGGAAAAAAACGAAGAATTCTTTGTAATTCTTATGTCAATCGTTTCCCTATCCGACTGTCTCAAGAATGTTGCACTTCAAATGATCGAAAAGCAATACCCTGCAGTCGACAAAAACACCGAAAAATCAAAAGAGAAAAAGTTAAAGAAAACCACCGAAGAATCAAATGAGTAATAAAAACAAAACCGAGCGCAAAGCTCGGTTTTGTTTTTTGGTGGATTACAACGAAATTTAATTATTATTTTTCAATCTGTCTTTATTTGCTTCAATAATCCGGTCAATATATCATATTCCCTGTTTAGTGTAGATAAATACTCTTCGTCAAGGCTTGTACCCATCTGCTTCATATAGTCCGATAGAGTGTAGGTAGCTTGAGCTTCAAATTTGATATTTTCATCCAATATGATAGCTCTCCCTCTTCTATGTGAAATTGATCACGTTATGTAATAGCAGAAGATATCACATCATACTGCATTGCAGTATATTCATTAGCAATT
>JAZUQN010000086.1:0-11235 GCA_045605745.1 Eubacteriales bacterium | reverse complement strand
ACTATCGAGCGATACCGCCATTTTCTTGAAATAAACAACTGAGAGGAAAAACAAATGCAATTCTCCGAAAAAATATTAGAACTTGCAAAGGAAGCAGAGGCTGCCCTATCCGAGCATTTCAAACGTCTCGACCTTATCTCCTTTGAAAACACAAACAAGATTATGGAAGCCTTTATGGAGCACAAGGTTTCGGATGTTATGTTCAATCCAACAAGCGGATATGGCTATGACGACAAAGGACGAGATACTCTGGATGAGATCTGGGCTGATGTGATGGGAGCTGAAAAAGCATTTGTAAGACATAACATAGTCAATGGAACTCACGCTCTTACAATTGCTATGTTTGGACTTCTTCGCCCGGGAGATATGATGATTTCCGTTGCAGGCAAGCCATACGACACTCTTGAAGAGGTAATTGGAATTGCAGGGGAGGATGGAAACGGCTCGCTAAAGGATTTCGGAATAGGCTATGATCAGGTTGAACTGAAGGATGGCAAGCTTGATTTTAAAGAAATAGAGAAACGCATAAAGAAATATGGAAAAAAAGCCAAGGTCATTTGGGTTCAGCGTTCTAAGGGATATCTTAATCGCAGAACGTTGACAGTGGGTGAAATAGGAGAGCTTGCAGATTTTGTTCACAGAATTTCCCCCGAAACCTATGTGGTTGTAGACAACTGCTATGGCGAATTTGTTGAAACCATGGAGCCAACAGCCCTTGGGGCAGACCTTGTTGTGGGATCACTTATCAAAAATCCAGGTGGCGGAATGGCAGAGGTTGGCGGATATATAGCAGGCAAGGCTAAGGCCGTTGAGCTGGCTTCCTATCGCCTCACCTCGGTTGGCACAGGATGCGAGGTAGGCGCAACAATGGGACTTAACAAATCATTCTATAAAGGTCTTTTCTATGCACCTCACACAGTTTCTCAGGCACTTAAAACAGCCCATCTTGCGGCATATATTTTTGAAAAGCTGGGATTTGAGGTAGAGCCACATTGGAATGAGGAGCGCAGCGACATTATTCAGCAGATAATAACTGCTTCGCCCGAAGCTCTTGTGGCATTTTGCCAGGGAATACAGGCGGGCTCGCCGGTAGATTCCTTTGTGGCCCCTGTTCCGTGGGCAATGCCCGGCTATCAGGATGAGGTCATTATGGCTGCAGGCGCATTCACCCAAGGCTCTTCTATTGAGATCAGTGCAGACGGCCCTCTTCGTCCTCCTTACACAGCATATCTGCAGGGCGGTCTTACATATGAAAGCGGAAAAATCGCAATTCTTTCGGCGGCTGAAGCAATGCTGAAGGTTATTGAAAATGAAAGATATAAATAAAGAGGTGTAAAAATGAAAAGATCTATTGCTTTAATTCTTGGTACATTGCTTGCCCTTCTGCTTGTTTCCTGCGGTAGTAGCGGTGTCGAGATTCCGGACGGAATGCTCCTGGCTTCCAATGGAGATGTTGCATATAACCTGTTTGTTCCCGGTGGATGGATAGTTACAGAGAGTGGCGGCATTTGTGGTGCATATTATTCAAGCTCGGATAAATCCAGCATAACAATGAGCTCATATTATCCCGAAAACGGTATGACAAGCATTGATGATTATTGGCAAAAATGCAAGGCAAGCTATGAGGAAACATATAAAAACTTTGTGCTTGAAGAACAGCCAAGCGAAAACACGGCAAATGCGATCATTGGCGAAAAATCTGCCTTTAAATATGTTTTCACAGCAGATATAGACGGTGAGAGCTATAAGTTTTTGCAGATAGTTGCAGTGCATGACAATATGTTTTTCACGCTGACATACACATCAACTGCGGAAAACTATGCTTCTCACATGGCAGATGTTGAAAAAACTATTGCAGAGTTTGAATTTAAATGATGAAAGAGATATATTTTGACAACAGCGCAACCACTGCCCTTTCAGATTGCGTAAAGAACGCCATGAGCGAGGCAATGGAGATATACGGAAACCCATCTTCACTTCATTCTGCAGGCTTGGCAGCAGAAAAAATGGTAAGTGAGGCAAGAAAAAATATAGGTGAGGCTCTCGGCATCCGTCAGCTAAAGGATTCACAGCTTATATTCACCTCCTGCGGCAGTGAGGCAAATAATTTGGCTATTTTCGGCTCGGTTTATGCCAAAGCAAGAAGGACAGCAAACAAAATAATAACAACCGACAGCGAGCACCCTTCTGTGGAAAACCCAATAAAAAGCCTTGAAAATTCAGGATTTAAGGTGGTTAGAATACCCACAAAGGGCGGTGAGCTTGATTTTGAAATGCTCAAGAAAGAAAGCGACGGTGTTCTTTTGGCCAGCCTTATGATGGTAAACAACGAAACCGGTGCTGCCTATGATGTTGAGCGTGCTTTTAAAATTATTAAGGCAAAAAGTCCTGATGCGATAAAGCATTGCGATGCCGTTCAAGGATTTCTTAAGCGCAAATTTAGCGTCACATCACTTGGGGCAGATCTTATAACCCTCAGTGCTCATAAAATTCATGGTCCAAAGGGAATTGGCGCTCTTTATATCGACCCGGATATTATAAAAAAGAAAAAGATAGTGCCTTATATCCTCGGCGGCGGTCAGGAATACGGTATGCGCTCGGGAACAGAAAACACCATGGGAATTGCCGGCTTTGGTGCGGCGGCAAAGAATGGCTTTAGTGGTCTTTCAGAAGCTATTGTGAAAATGGAAGGCGTTAAGGACCATATCATAAAAAATCTGCCGAAGGAAATAAGAGTTAATAAACCACTTGGGGAATGTGCTCCTCACATAGTGAACATAACTCTCCCTCGCATAAAGAGCGAAACTATGCTCCACTATCTTTCTGCAAGAGGAATATTTGTTTCAAGCGGTTCTGCCTGTTCTTCCCATTCTTCCTCTCCCAGCAGTTCTCTCCTTGCCTTTGGACTTGATTCAAAGGAGGCTGATTGTTCACTTCGCATAAGCCTCTGTCCCGAGAACACCGAAGAAGAAGCAGACATTCTTTGCACTACACTTGCCGAAGCATTAAAAACCCTTGTTAGAATAAGATAATATTTTGTAAGCCGTGAAAAATTTGGTATATTTTTTAGGCATAAAGTAGGATGAGTCAATTGACTCAGCCTACTTTATCTTTGGCTTCATAGATTCCGATAAATTTTGATTTAGCGGGGAGATATAATAGCACACTGCTTCCGCCTGTGATAGCCGATTGCCCCACAGAAAACTCGCAGTGTGCTCTTGTTTGTAAAGCTGCAACTCCCCCATAAACTCCTGTTTGACAAAACAAATCATAGGCCAAGCCAAAGGGCTGAGTGATCGACTCAGCCCTTTGTATAAAGTTTAATTATGCTTTCTTTTTCTTCAATACAATTACTACAACCACTGCAACTGCTACAACTACAACAGCTGCCGCAGCAATAATCACTGCAACAGGGAATCCGCCTTCATCCTCACCATTACCCTCAACGCTTAGAACAACATCGGTTGTTGTCTCGCTATCGGATTCGGGTGCAAGTGTTGTAACATCATCTGTCTCGGTTGGAGCTTCTGTTGTTTCGGGTGCCTCTGTTGTCTCAGGAGCCTCTGTTGTCTCAGCAGGCTTTTCGCAAACTGTATCAACAGGTTTGGCAGAAGCAACATCATTAAATGTAAAGCCGTTTGTGCTTGCAAACTTCTCTGCATATGAGCCGGGAGTACCATATACACCTGCAAGATTGGGGCAGGTATCAAATACAGAAGAACCGATCTTTGCAACCTCAGCACTAACTGTTACATTAGCAATGAGATAGCACTTAGAGAAGCACCAAGATGTAAGCTCTGCAACATTTGAAAGATCAAGGTGACCTATAACAGGCTCACTTCCGCGATAGTAGATAGACTTGAGCATTTCACACTCTTCAAAAGCAGCATTACCAATGGCAATTGCCTTTGCAGGAAGCTCTACATACTCGATATTTCTACACTGTGTGAATGCATACTTACCCACATATGTAATACCGTCCTCAACAATTACCTTCTTTATCTGCTGTTTAAAATCAAACCACCACTGGGTCTTGGATCCACCGCCATAGTAGTTAACGATATCGCCCATAGGACCTACGCCGGAAATTGTGAGCGTTCCTGTAGCTTCATCAAACTTAAATACTGTCTTGTTGCCGCAGGAAGGAAGTGTGCGGTCAACGAACACATAGTTCTTTGAAACAACTTCATCGTTTTCTATATTGATGATATCAACATAATATTCAACAGCAAATGCAATAAAATCGTCATTTGGAGTACACTTGATGCTGGCAATTGTGTTGGGGAACCAGTTTGTGCCGGTTGCAGCAACACTCTTATCAAAAATGAAGTGTTCAATAGATGTACCTGCATAGCAACTGTCTGTAATCTTGCTGATACCTCTGAGATCAGCGGTAAGCTCAGCAGCCGGAACTCCGTTTCTTGAAATCATTGTAAGAGAAGTACAGTCCTGGAAAGCCTGCATATCGATCTGAGTTGTATCCTTGCCAAGCTCAACAGTTTTAAGAGCAGTCATACCCTTAAACGCTCTCTGAGAAACCTTGGAAATACCCTTGCCAACGATAACGTGCTCGATAGAATCAGCATATGGCTGCCAGTTGTCGGTCACCTCACCCTTTTCGTTTGGTGTAGTTGGGTTGCCTGTTTCATTCCAACCTGTTTTGTTAGATGTGAACTTAAGAGTTTTTGTATCCTCAAAGAATGTCCAATATGTATTGATGGTCTCAGAGCCGTTCCATGTTCCAATAACCTGACCCCAAGCAGTTGCACCTTCAGGATCAAAGATCTCCGGCTCCTTTGTGGATTTATAAATAAACTCATCGGGATTATTAATATTGCGGAAAGATATATCATTCTTGCGGCAATATTCTTCAAGGGGAGTTCCTGCAATGCCGTATACAAATGTCAGCTTATCGCACTTATTAAATGCCGTTTCGTCAAGAGTATAATCTGTTGCATAGCACCAAACAGACTCAAGGGATGAGCAGGTATAGAATACCTTGTTCCCGATAGCAGTAATACCTTGAGGAATCTTAAGCTCTTTAATTTTAGTCATCTTGAAGGCCTCTGTGCCAAGAGATCCGGCAAGTGCATCAGAAAACTTTATAGTAGAGATTTGCTTGCAGTTATCAAAAGCCCAATCTCCTAATGCTGTAACGGTTGAAATATCAAGCTCACCATCTACAGGTGTGTTGCCTCTATAATAAACAGACTTCAGCTTGTTACAGCCCTCATATGCTGTGTTAACAATGGTTGTAAGGGATGTTGGATGCTCTACATAAAGAAGTGCAGAGAAGCAGTTTGCAATACCACCGTTAATTTCGGTAATACCATCACCAACTGTGATGTGAGTGATCTGGGACATATATGCGCCCCAAGCAAGCTGGTTTCCACCACCATATTTAACAACCTGTCCATTTGAAGCCTTTGCTCCGTAAAGAACAGTTGTCTGCTTTTTGTCGGTTGCTGCAGGATCAATGTTAAAGGAAAGAGTGACCTTGCCTGTACCATCATCCACAACTTCCCACTTGATGTTTGTTTCACCGCCGCCAACAGCTATAACATAGCCTGATGTGGGAGCAGCTGCATCTGTTCCCTCTGTTGCATATGCCATAACAGCAAGCGCAGAGGCAAGAACAAAGATAAATAGGGCAGAAATGATTAATTTAAGATACTTTCTCATTTGTGTCTTCCTTTCAAAAGAATATTTCCCATGTGGGTGATATTATTATACAATAATATCCCATTTTTTTCAATAGAATTTGGTAAATTGTTAGTAGAGTTGTTATATTTTCAAACAAATCAACATCCGTCTGTTAATTTTTTGTCATAAAAACCCTTATTTTTTAATGTGTTTCTGACCTCATCATATTTTTTTAAAAACAAAATAACACATTTTCACATGAAAAATGTTAGATTATATTAACATCAAGTGCCTCGCCAAATGGCAAAGAATAGATACATATTCTCGACGGTGCTTTGTCAAATATCATCTCAATCGCCTTGCTGTAGTATGAAAGCTGTGTGCGGTGTCTCTCCGTAAGTTTTTTTGCCGCAAGCTCTTTTGATGAAAGCTCCTCTACCGTGAGAAAGTCGGTTTTATAGTCGCAAAGTGTAAGATTTCCATAACGATCTATGAAAACAAGGTCGATAACTCCCTGAACAACTATCTTCTCTTCCATCAGCTTTTCTTGCAAAGCTTCATCCTTTGTAAATTCCACCGCCGGTAGACCTATGTTGAATCTCTGTTCTCTGAACAGCCTTCCTCCCCCGGCTATAGCCTTTTTCATATCCCGATAAAAATCACTCCCAAAAAATGCCTCCACATGAGAAATATTAATAAGCTCAGCAAGTGAGCGCTCCATAAGCCCCATGCCGCAAAGCCTTTCAATTTCATTTTGAACACCGTTTGCTTCTGCATTTTCAAAGCTGCAAAACTGCATAAAGGTGTGAGTTGCGGTACCTCTGTCTGCACCGCTTGCCCTCTCGGACCTTGGAATAAGAAATTCCGGCTTTTCTCTAAGCGTTATTTCTCCCCCGGAAGCATTGGCAGAATCGGATTCATCAAGCACAAAAGGATATAGCCCTGAAACAGAAAGCTTGGCGGGCAAACGGGAAAGATGAGAATATTCGTATTTAAAATCAAATCGTTCCTTTAAAGCACTAAAAATTTCATCTGTCTTCTCTCCATCAAGCTTTTTTTCCGGCGTCTCTGTAATATCTGTATCTCTCATCACTCCCGAAATATCCTTTGGCTCAAGACACACAGTTCTTAGGCTCTCTCTTTGCTCCTCACCCATTGCCATATAAGCTGTTGTGATCCAAGAAAAATAGCTTCCGGCAGACATGATGCTGTATTCATCTGCATATAAAGCATTTTTTTCTGCCTTTTCCTGCCAATCATCGTTTTTGACATAGCCGCTCAGATAAAGTCTTTCTCTTGCCCTGGTCATTGCAACATAGAGGACTCTCATCTCCTCTTCAAGATCCTCTCGCTTGTTTTTTCCGATTATTGCTCTGCGAATAGCATTGTCCATTGTTGCAAATCCGCTTTCATCCCCAAAGAGCACTCCGATTCCTATGTCATGATCAAATTCGATAATACTCCTCTTAGAATTTTTTATATTCTTTTGTATCGAAGCAATAAAGCAAATGGGAAATTCCAATCCCTTTGAATTATGTATGGTCATAACGCTGACAACATTGGCAGAATCGCCCAAGGCAGGCGAAGCTATGGTTTGTCCCGAAGAGATTATATCATTTATGTAGCTTATAAAGCTATATAGGCCCTTATATGAACCTGTCTCATATTTTCGGGCATAGTCATACAGCAAAAGGAGATTTGCCCTGCGCTCACTCGTTGCACGCTCATCCTCGTCGCCTCCCGAACAGGCAAAGGAAAGTAGAGATGTATCCGCATAGAGAAAACGCAAAAGTCTGTCAACGCTAAGTAGTCTTGCCCTTTCTCGATATATTGACAGCTTTTGGAGAAAATAAGATATCTTGTCACGGAGAACACCATCTCCCATATTATCCTTTGCGAAAACCACATCGTCATAAAGTGATATTCCACCGCTTTTCATATTGCGAATCCGCACAAGCTCTCCCATCCCAAAGCCGAAGAGCGGAGAGCGAAGCACCGCCGCAAGATGAACATCCTTATGAGGATTATCGATAACATTAAGCAGGCTCATTGCAAGAAGAACCTCGGGATTTTCAAAATAATTCACCGTTGTTCTTGCAGAGCAAGGTATTCCCCTCTGCCGTATAGCCTGTGCAAGACGGTCTGCAGAGCTATTATCTCTTGTGAGTATAGCAATGTCTCTCGGCTCTATGCGGCGAAGTGCGCCGCCCTCCTCGCATTTCTCATCAGGATCAGAAAGCAGCCTGCTTATCTCTCCCGCAATATAGGCACACTCAAGCTCCTTGCCATCTCCTCGGCAGCTTTCTCTTTCTTCCTCAGACATTTTTGAGAGAGAAGCGGCATTATAAGCTCTTATAACGCAAAGCTGTGCAGCTTTTACAGTGCGCTCCGGAGGCTGAGTTATCTTTCCGCATTTAAGGTCATCCTTTTCTGTATATAAAATGCTGTTAGGCCCCCCTCTGAAAAGATATCCGCAAATGCTGTTTGTTGTGTCGATAACGGTTTTGTCGCATCTGAAATTCTCGGACATATAGATTGCACAGCTATGCCCTCCCTTATCTGATGATGCCTCGGGAAAACTGTTTTTATATGTGGCAAAAACAGATGGATTTGCCCCCCTGAAGCGATAGATACTCTGCTTAATATCTCCAACCATAAATCGGTTATCCGGCCTCGATATGGCACTGAATATCATATCCTGAACAATGTCCGTGTCCTGATATTCGTCAATATATATCTCATCATATTTTTCCGAATATTCCTTTGCAAGAGAGGTAGGCTTTCCGTCCTCGCCAATAAAAAGCTTCATAGCAAAACGCTTGTTATCGGTAAAATCAGAGGCAGAACGACCTATCTTCTCCTCGGAAAAACGGCGGTTAAACTCTGTTAAAAGGTCATATAAAGTGAGACAAAAATCCGCAGTGCGAACAGCATCCTCAGAAAGCAGCTCCTCTCTGAAGGAAAAGAGCTCTTCACCCATTTTCCTGTATTCTGCAATGCAATCCTTTCTCATATCTCTATAGGCCGCAAAAATCGGATCAGCATTTCGCAAGGCCCCGAGAGATATCATCGAATATGTAGCAAACATCTCCACCGCCCTCGCATAATCATCATTCTCTATGGCATCCTTTGTCATAGAAAAGTGCGCCTTGTCATAGGAAAAGGCAGGAGAATATGCTTTCTTTGCCTTTTCATCTCTATCTATAAGCATAGTTGCATCACTATAAATTCTTTCACAATGATCAAAAAATTTCAGTGCACCGTTCTTTATCTCTTTGCCTGCTCTTGTCATGAGAAAAGGCATTTCTGCCTCCTCTCTCAGCCTCTCCACATTGTTTGTCAAAAATTCCAAAAATTCAGGATATCCGCTGAGAGTGTCATATATCTTTATAAGTGCCGAGGAAGCATCGGTATTTCCCCTGTAGTCCATAAAGCAGTCCATAAAAGAGGCAAAGTCCTTGCCGCGCTTCTCATAAAAATCCTCAATGACCTCTTCGATTATTCTCAGCTTCATAACCTTAAGCTCGCCCTCGTCTATCATATTTAAACGTGCAGGCAAGCCAAGAAGCTCAAAATTATGCTTAACTACAGATAAATAGAAAGCATCGATCGTGCAAATATCCGCACTGCCAAGCTTTATCATTTGCCTTGAAAGATGTCTGTTCGCAGGATTTTTGGCAAGCTCCTCTGATAAAGCCCTTGATATCTTGTTTTTCAGATCTGCGGCCGCAGCCTTAGTAAAGGTTACAACAAGAAAGCGCCCGATGTCTCCGCATTTTTCCTTATCTGTAATCCGCCTTATGATCCTCTCGGTCAGAGTTGTAGTCTTTCCTGAGCCGGCAGCTGCCGACACAAGCACGGTTTTGTTATCGGTTTCTATGGCAAGAAGCTGCGCATCCGTCCATTTAGCCATTTTCACCATCCCCTTCCGATTCTTTAACAATATGCACCGAGCGACACACCGATTTCATGCGGCAGTATTCGCAAGGAAGTCTTCCATCACATTCCATAGGCTCGATAAAGGCATTTCCGGATCTTAAAAGATCGAATTTTTCAGTGAACACACGGGCTATAAGCTCCCCTAAATCTGCCATTTCCTCTTCGCTTTTCAGCATTTCCCTTTTCTTTTTCTCGCTTTTTGCGCCCGAAAGAATATAGTTAAAATCCATATCCTCACTTATGGCAGAGAGCACCTTTTCATCCGACAAAAGTATTCCGCTTCTCGAAAGCTTGCTTTCTGCCTCCTTTTCAATCTCCTCGCTCTCCATTCCGCTTTTGCCGGAAATGCCCGGGATCCTTGAAGAAAGATAGACCACTCCTGCCGGCAAGACTTTACCATGGCCGCTGCAACCAAAAAGCTCCTTGTTTTTAGCCACTCCCGATAAACTGAAAAGATACAGAAGCATTTGCATATTCAGACCTCGCTCCACATCGGATAGGGAAAACTCCTTTGCTCCCGTCTTGTAGTCAACGACCTTAACATATATATTATCGCCGTCTCGCATCGTATCAACCCTGTCAACTATTCCCTTCATTGAAGCAACCGAGCCATCGGACAAAGTAAAGCTGAGAGGCTTTGCCTCTCGGTTTTCACCAATCCTAAGTTCAAAAAACTTTGGGGAAAATTTGCTTTTTTTCAGCTCGTGAGTGATGTTTTTAGCAACAAGATGAGAAAGATGAGTGAGCTTTCTTATCACATGGGCAACCTGCTCTCTTTTTGCATCCTTTGTGGGAAAGTTTTCTTCAACATAAAGGCGCATAAGCTCAGATAGAAGCTCCTCACCCTCCTCCTCGGCTTTGGCAGCATTAAAGCCGTTTTCATCGGTGACAAGACTTAAAAATTTTTCAAGCAAGGCATGGATAAGTGAGCCGCTGTCACTAAAGCTGAACACATTTTTTTCATCTGAGCGCAGTCTTAGAACATACTCGCACCAATATTCAAAATGACACTTAACATATTTTTCAAGTGCCGAAGGAGAAAAGCTCATCCGATTGCCGAAAACCATGTCGGTAATATCCTTTGGCACTTTGCATTCTCTGTCAAAAATGGGGATGTAAAGCGCACTCAGCCTTTCCCTATAGTCCTCATTCTCGGAAAAATACCTTTTCAGAGCCTCTCCTGCCTCACCCTCGGCAAGAAACGCATATTCAAACGCTATTTCGGGATTCCAAAGCCGCTCCTCTATTTTAAGGGCGGAATAATCTATAACAGGAAGGCACAGAAGGCTTCTGGTCCGTTCAAAGGCAAGGGATGGTCTAAGCTCCTTGCCTCCCTGAAGCTCAGAAGCAGAATAAGAACCGCCAGTTCGTCTTCGAAGACATAGACGGCAGACATATCTGTGTATCACAGTATCTGGAAAACTAATATCCGGTTTTAACAAGCCTCAAATAAAAAGGGTTCACTTCATTGAAGCGAACCCTTTTCGTTTATGAAACTATCTGAACTTATACTTTGTGGAAGCTTACGTCACCTGATGAACACTGGATGTTCATGTCAGCTGTGCCGTTGCCGTTAATGTAGTTCTTGCCGTCCTTTGTGAAAGGAAGTTCGTAGTTGAACTCTCCGCTTGAGATATTTGCGTGAACAGTAAC
>JAZUQN010000085.1:0-9754 GCA_045605745.1 Eubacteriales bacterium | reverse complement strand
TATTAATATGTTACCATATTTTTCAGCTTTTTTCAATACAAAAAGCTGAAAAATAGTCTCTCCCCTTGACATTTATGCGAGTATGATATATAATTATCTATATATTTGATTTGTTATGCCCCATGGGCAAAAGGAGAAATATGGCAAACGACAAGAAAATGGTTGAGCAGATCACTGCAATGGATGTTGACTTTGCTCAATGGTACACCGATATCTGCAAAAAGGCGGATCTTATTGATTATTCCAGCGTTAAGGGATGCATGATTATCCGTCCCTATGGCTATGCTATATGGGAAAATATCCAGCGTATTCTTGACACTCGCTTCAAGGAGCTTGGTCATGAAAATGTTTATATGCCTATGTTTATTCCCGAATCTCTGCTTCAAAGAGAAAAGGATCATGTTGCCGGCTTTGCTCCCGAGGTTGCTTGGGTAACTCACGGCGGCAGTGAAAAGCTTACCGAGCGTATGTGCGTTCGTCCCACCTCTGAGACCCTTTTCTGCGAACACTATGCTAATATCATCCGTTCATATAGAGATCTCCCTAAGCTGTATAACCAGTGGTGCTCTGTTGTCAGATGGGAGAAAACAACAAGACCTTTCCTGCGCTCAAGAGAATTTCTCTGGCAGGAAGGCCATACAATGCACGCAACAAGAGAAGAGGCGGTTGAAGAAACCGTACAGATGCTCAATGTATATGCAGATTTCCATGAGAGGGACCTTGCAATTCCCGTTATCAAGGGTCGCAAGACACCTTCTGATAAATTTGCGGGTGCTGAGGATACATATGCAATCGAAGCTCTTATGCACGATGGAAAATCCCTTCAGGCGGCAACCTCCCATTTCTTTGGCGACGGCTTTGCAAGAGCTTTTGATATCACATATCAGACAAAGGAAAACACCCTTGCATATCCCTTCCAAACTTCTTGGGGCTGCACCACGAGAATGATTGGCGGAATCATCATGACACACGGTGATGACAATGGCTTGGTGCTCCCTCCGGCAGTTGCTCCTGTTCAGGTTGTAATTATACCTGTTGCTGCACATAAACCCGGAGTTATCGAAAAAGCAACGGAGCTTTATGATGAGCTGAAAAAGAGCTTTAGAGTTAAGCTTGATGATAGCGATAACTCTCCCGGATGGAAATATGCTGAATATGAGATGAAGGGCGTTCCGCTTCGCATAGAGATCGGACCTCGTGATATCGAAAACGGTCAGTGCGTTATTGTTACTCGCCATAATCTTGAAAAGGCTGTTGTAAGCCTTGAAAATCTCACCGAAACTGTTTCTGCTAAGCTCACGGAGGTTAGAGACGGTATGTATGAAAAGGCTCTGGCGAACAGAGAGAGAAGAACATATACCTGCCATAGCATAGATGAGATAAACGAAGCTCTGAAGCAGGGTGACGGCTTTGTTCGCGCAATGTGGTGTGGAGAAGAGGAATGTGAGGACTCTGTAAAGGCACAGACCGGTATCGGTTCTCGTTGCATACCTCTTGAGCAGGAGTTGCTTGCAGATACCTGCGTTTGCTGCGGAAAGCCGGCAAATCATATGGTTGTTTGGGCAAGGGCGTATTGATAATTGACAATTGAGTTAGGGCTGCTTTGAAGCAGCCCTAAAATTTGATTGATAAAAGAAAGGAGGAGCACAATGTTTAAGTCATTTAGCATAACGGCAAGGCAGAGAGTTAAAATGATTGACCCTGTGCTTCTCGTTTGTACGCTTTTGCTTACCATAATGAGCCTCTCAACCCTATGGGGCGGTCTTGGCGAAATGATGGATTTTTCAAAGTCTGCCTTTGTGGTTCAAATCGTGTCTGTTTTTCTTGGAATAGCGATGATGCTGATAATTACAATGATAGACTATGAGGAGTTTATCGACAAATTCGGAAAGGCTTTCTATGTTTTTTCGTTGTTGCTTCTTGCCGGAACTCTTATATTCGGTGTTGCGGCAGGATCCAATAAGAGCTATCTTCGTTTTGGCCCTGTTGGCATTCAGCCCTCTGAATTTGTCAAGGCAGCATACATTATGACCTTTTCAAAGCATCTTGCGTTTGTTAAGGATAAGATACATAATTTTAAAAATCTTGCTTTTCTTGCGCTTCATGCCGGGGCTATAATAGGACTTATCCTGATTTCCGGAGACCTTGGAGTTGCGCTTGTATATATGGCGTTCACGCTTATAATGCTATATTGTGCCGGGCTCAGCTCTTGGATATTTGTTGGTATTGGTGCCGCAGCACTTTTGGGATTTCCTTTTGTGTGGCCTATGCTTCATCCCTATCAGCAGCAGAGAATCATGGTTGGTTTCAATCCTGAGCTTGATCCCCTTGGAAAGGGAATGCAGCCGCTTACAAGCCGTCAGGCAATTGCAAACGGTGGTATGTGGGGGCAGGGAATAGAAGGAGGCTCGTATTATGAGGGACTTTATGCTTCCCACACAGACTTCATTTTCGCAACATTTTGCGAAAAATTTGGATTTGTCGGCGGCATTGTTTTAATACTGACTCTTGTGGTTATGGTTGTTCGCTTGCTGATGATAGCGAGAAAGGCCAGATGCCTTGTTGGTACTTATATTTGTATAGGTGCGGCTGCTGTTGTGATAGTTCAAACCTTGGAAAATTTGGGAATGTGCATGGCGATACTTCCCGTTGTTGGAATAACTCTCCCTTTTATGAGCTATGGTGGCTCGTCTATGCTTTCGATGTATATTATTATGGGGCTTGTTCAAAGTGTTAGGGCGCACAGAGAAAAATATTTTTTTGAAATGACAGACCACTAAAAAGACGATCTCACAAAAAGTGAGATCGTCTTTTTTATAAAATTTTATGCGGCAAAATCGCTGCTTTTATGTATAAAATATTTATCAGCCGCCATTGAAAGGGCGCGCTTTTTGATTCGATAGCCGCTTGTTCTTCCAATGTTCATCATCTCTGCGCATTTTTCAACAGAATAGCCCTTGATGTAATGGTAAAAAAGCAGAAGCTTGCAATCACCCTCATCAAGGCTTGCTACAAAACGGCGTATCAGAAGCATTTTGGATTTTATAAATACCTCGTCTCCTCCCGGTATAAGTCTTATTTCATCAGCTTCCGAATTTCTAGAAAAAAATTCCTTTTCATAATGCATCATTGTGAGAAGCTTTTTGTTTATCCCGTAGCTTTCAAGGAATTTTTTAACAGTGTCTATTCTTTTTTCTTGGTTTTCGGTCATATGTTCTCCTTTTTTATATTCGTTTAAAGCCTAAGGAATAAAGCAGATCTTCCTTTGTGTTAAATTCGCAAATGCGTAATAGCTCGTGTATTGTTAACTCGGAAATGCAGCTATAGCAAAGTGCTTTTGTTTTATATTTCATGGATAGCTCGAGGGGGCTTATCATTGCTCCGCAATGGCGGCAAAATATAGGAGCTGCAATAATCCTTTCCTGCGATGTTTGCTTATATATCATATTATATTTCCTCCTTGAATTTCCTTGACAAATCAACGAAAATTTGATATAATCAATCTGTATGGAGAGCCTTGAAAGCGGCAATTCTCGGGGGATGAATTTCCATAGTTCAATTTTCTCCGATGTGCTTTTTGGGGCCGATTTGTCCGATTACAGAAATATTATAACGCAAAACCGAAATATTGTCAAGTATTATTTCGGATTTCTTTCTCAAAATGGAACAATACATAAATAGGAGCTTTGTTTACATGAGCTATTCTAACTATGAAAAACTGTTAAAACTGAAAAGAACCACATCTTATCAGGTTGCCAAGGCCACCGGAATTGCAAATTCAACCCTTTCTGATTGGAAAAAGGGAAGATCTGTGCCAAAAGCTGATAAACTCAAGCTGATAGCTGATTATTTTGGAGTTGAAATAGAACGGCTCCTTGATGAAAATGTTGATTTTGCTCTTGGAGATATTTCACGAATTGGCGAGGAATATTTTTCGGGTCAAAAAATGATACCTATAATAGGAGAAATAAGGGCGGGGCATCCTATAATTACAAACGAGACTCTTCTGGGATATGAGGGCGCCCATATAGGCTCGGCAGATGAGAGAGATTATTTTTATCTCACAGTGTGCGGCGACAGCATGAAGGACTGCGGAATGATAGACGGCTCTCTTGTGCTCTTTCGTAAGCAACAATATGCTGAGGAGGGGAATATAGTCGCCTGCCTTGTTGGAGATGAATCGGCAACGGTCAAGCGTTTTCACAGAGAAAAACGGAGCATATACCTTATGCCGGAAAACGATGAATATAAGCCAATAAAGCTGACACCGGAGGATTTTGAAAGCGGCAGTGCACGCATTCTCGGCGTGGCAATTGAAATGAAAATAAAATTTTAAAGGAAAAGATATGACAGCGTTAAGTGTTGATTCCCTCGGCTTTGCTGTGGGCACAAAAATAATACTCCAAAATGTTTCGTTTTCGCTTGAAGAGGGCGATAAGCTTGGAATAATAGGCGTTAACGGAAGCGGAAAATCCACTCTTTTTAAGCTTATAACAAATGAATATGAGCCCAGCAGCGGAAGCGTTTATATTTCAAAGGATAAGACGATAGGCGTTTTAACTCAGGATGGCGCATTTGATATTTCCGAGCTTTGCTCGGATACGGTTATAGAACAGATGTATTCCGCTTTTCCCGAGTTTATTTTGGCAGAAAAAAGAATTGCCGAGCTTGAGCATCAGCTTAAAGAAAAGGAAAATGAGGCTGAGAGCGATGCCTATCGAATTTTGACGGGCGAATATACTGAGCTTTATAACAGATTTGTTAGGGACGGCGGTCTTGAGTTTAGGGGACGTGCCGCTTCGATACTGAAAAAAATGGGTTTTTGCGAGGATATGTTTGATAAATCCTGCAGTACCCTCAGCGGAGGGCAGAGGACTCGTCTTGCCCTTTCAAGACAGCTTTGCCGCGAGCCGGATATATTACTTCTTGATGAGCCTACAAACCACCTTGATATGGAAACACTGAAATGGCTTGAGAGCTTTCTCGTGTCCTATAAAAAGAATGTGCTTGTGATATCTCATGACAGATATTTTCTTGACAAGGTGACAAACAAAACTCTTCTTGTTGAGCATACCCATGCAAAGCTCTATAACGGCGGATATACTCAGAGCATGGAGCAGAGAAAGATTGATAGGGAGATAGAGGAGAGGCACTATAAGAATCAGCAAAGGGAGATAGCCCGACAAGAAGCATATATCGCTCAGCAGAGGGCATGGAATCGCGAGCGCAATATAATTGCGGCAGAAAGCCGTCAAAAGGCACTTGATAGAATGGTGAAGATAGAAAAACCGCAAAACGATCCGAGAGGCATCAGAATGAGCTTTACAAAGGGCGGTGAAAGCGGCAATGAGGTGCTCTCGGTTAAGGGGCTTTCTATGGCTTTTGATGAAAAAAAGCTGTTTGAGGATATATCATTTCTTATAAAGAAGCGTGAAAAGGTATTTATAGTTGGTGCTAACGGATGCGGCAAATCCACGCTGATAAAAATTCTTCTTGGTAAGCTGGCCGCCTCCGGGGGCAGAATAGAATGCGGATATAATGTTGAGATAGGATATTATGATCAGGAAAATCAGAATCTTGACCCATCGAATACCGTGCTTGACGAGCTTTGGAACGAATATCCCACGATGAAGGAGACAGAGATAAGAAACACCTTGGCGCTGTTCAGATTTGTTGGTGAGGATGTTTATAAAGAGGTTGGAGTTTTAAGCGGAGGAGAGAGAGCAAGGCTTACCCTTGCTAAGCTTATACTTTCACGCATGAATCTGCTTATCCTTGATGAGCCGACCAATCATCTTGACATTGGCTCAAGAGAGGCACTTGAAAGCGCCCTCAATGATTATGACGGAACGGTTATAACTGTTTCTCATGATCGATATTTCATAGGCAAGCTTGCCACAAGAATTATCGAGCTATGCCCCGGAGACTGGAATGGCTCGGATCTGCTTGATTATAGCATTACAAATGTTGGAAACGGATATGATGAATATAGAGAATACAGGGATGCAAGAGAAGAGAGGCTTGGCGCTATGCAAAAAAATGACGGCAAAGCCGGCATCAGCAGTGAAAAGGAGCAATACCTGAGGGCTAAGCAAAGCGCGTCTGATGCAAGAAAAGAGCAGAAGCGTCTTGAAAGAATGAAAAAAGAGGCGGAAAAGCTGGAGGAGGAGCTTGAGACGGTTGAAAACGAGCTTTATGGTGAGGCCGCAAGCGACTATGAAAGAGCAGCCCTTCTTGATGCACGAAAAAATGAGATAGAAGAGCGGCTGATGGAGATATATGAGGAGATCGGCTGCTGATATAATGACAAAACGGAGGCAAAATGGAGCTTTTTAATTTTGTGGGGACTCTTTTGAGATCCCTTGGCATCAAACTCTTTTCGGTCATATCCCTGTCCGATTGTGTTATAGACCGTCCTTATCTTCTCGATAGGGTGGGCATTTCGGATGGGGGCAGTGCCATTATTATGGCGGCGCCGTATTATGTAAGGGATAAGGAGCCGGGAAATATATCGCTGTATGCCGCATCAAAGGATTATCACCTCTATTTCAGAGAGCTTTTTGACCGTGTGCTTCCCTCCCTTAGAAATGCCTTTCCCGAAAATAAGTTTGCAGGCTTCTCGGATCATTCGCCGATTAATGAGCTTTCTGCCGCCGCAAAAGCAGGTCTTGGAGTTATCGGCAAAAATAGTTTGCTGATTACAAAGGAATATGGCTCTTATGTTTTTCTGGGGGAGATAATATGCGATGCTCCTTGGGATGGAGGATGTAGAGAGATAGGAGAGTGCGAGGACTGCGGACTTTGCCTATGCGCCTGTCCCTGTGAGCTTGATAAGGAGAAATGCCTATCATCCTTGACTCAGAAAAAAGGTCTGCTTAGCAATGATGAGATCGAAAGAATGCTTAAGGGTGGGTCGGCTTGGGGCTGTGATATTTGTCAAAGGGCTTGCCCACACAATGCTTTGCCTGAGGAAACCCCCATTAAGTTTTTTCACACTGAGCGTTATTGCCATATTACAAGTGATATAATAATGCAGATGAGCGATGAAAAATTCAGTGAAAGAGCGTTTTCTTGGAGGGGAAGAGACACTATTATTCGCAATTTGAAATGCTTTGAGGGCGGTAAGTGATGAAGAAAAATAAAGCGGTGCAGCTTGAAAAAGAGAATATTATGTTGTGTAAAAGAATAGACGAGCTTGAGGCTGAGCTGAGCAGGCTTCGTGCCGAAGCCTTCTTAGGGAAAAGAGGAGATAAGAAAAAGACTTTTGCTGCGGAGACCGGAAGCGATAGAGTCCTTGGGGCAGGGAGCTATCCTGCATATCTTTTTCGTCTTATAAAAAGCACATCTCTTTGGGCTGTTTTTGGGAAATGGGCGGTGCGCTTTCGCCGCTTCAGACTTTTTTCGACAGCTTTAAGAATCATAACAAAGATCGTTATTTTGGCTGAATCCGGTGTGGCTTTTGTTGCTCTGTTTTCGGCTATGGTTGTAATATTGCCCTTTGTTTTAATCCTATCTGCCGCAAGCCTGCTCGTGGCAATGATAAGGAGCAGGAGTGCCAATAGATTTTTTGCAGAAAAGCTAAAGGACAAAAAGGTTTATATTCTTTTTGCAGGCAAAAAACAGCTGTCAAAAAATGGCAGAAGTAGATCCTTTTTTGATGTCAATGCCAGAGATTTGGCGGATGAAAATTCGGTTTGCTTTATTGTTTCGCCATATTTTTTCAGCAGAAAAGGGCTTGGAAAGAGAGATTTTTATGTAACCGCCCGATTTGAGGATGAAAATTTATATATCGTGCGAAAAAGTTATTTCTTTATGCTGAGGCGCAAGGTTATAAATCGGGTGGCTCTTGATATAATAACCGTTTATTAGGGGGATATATGCTTGAATTTATTATTGGCGGAGCAGGAACGGGGAAAACTCACCGAATAATTGAAGCTATTAAAAAGGATATAAGAGAGGGAAGACCGGCAATATTGCTCGTTCCGGAACAGGAGACTGTTGCAAGAGAGCGTGCAATGCTTGAGGTGCTTCCTCCATCTGCACAGCTCAGCTTTGAGGTTCTGAATTTCACAAGACTTGCCAACAGTGTGTTCAGAAAATACGGAGGACTGACCTATAATTATGTCAGTGCTCCGGTAAAGGCTCTTGCTATGTGGAATACAATGCGGCTTCTTACTCCGCTTTTGAAGGAATACGGAAAGAGAAGCAGAGACGCGGCACTTAGCTCTCTTATGCTTTCCCAGATAGAAGAATTTAAGGCGTACTGTATCTCTCCCGTTGCTCTTGAAAGGGCGGCTAAAAATGCCCCCAATAACAGCCGACTTCAAAATAAGCTTTCTGATCTTGCTCTGATATATTCGGCATATGGCGCATCTATATCCGAATATGGTGGCGGCGATGCCTCAGATGATATTGGAAAGCTGGCAAAAAAGCTTGAAGAGCATAACTTTTTTGCGGATACAAATGTATATATTGATTCCTTTACAAGCTTCACTGCGGCAGAGGAGGCGGTTATTTCTCATATTTTGCGCCAGGCAAGCAGAGTTTCTGTTGCACTGTCTATGCCTGCAGAGGATAGTGGGGGGGTGCTTCAGTTTGAAAGCATAAAAAACACTGCGAAAAGGCTTGAGCGAATTGCGGAAAAATGCGAATGCGATACGGAAAAGACTTTCTTGCATGAAAATTTCAGAACAAGAGATATATCTCTTTGCCGCCTTTCGAGGGATATATGGCGATTTGATGCAAAGCCGGATAAGGAACAGGATCATTATAAAAACGGCAGTGTTTCGCTTATAAAGTGCACAAATGCTTATGAGGAGGCAGAGGCGGTCACGGCAATCGTTTCAAAGCTGGTGAAAGAGGGTATGCGATATAAGGATATTCTCATTCTTGCGAGAAAGGCCGAGAGCTATGAGGGTATAATTGATAGCTCTCTTGACAAGGCGAATATACCGTATTTTATGTCAAAGAGCGAGGATGTCACGGCAATGCCGCTTGCGAAGCTGCTTATCTTGGCCCTGAGAATAAAAAATATGGGCTGGCGAACAGACGATGTTATCACATATATAAAGACAGGTCTTACAGGAATTCCCGAAAGAGAAGCGGATATTTTTGAGCAGTACATATGGAAGTGGAGCATAGGTGGAAAGACTTTTCTCGGCGATGATTTCACAATGGATCCTTATTCATATTCCGGAGAGCCGGATGAAAAGGGAAAAGAGGTTTTGGCAGTTGTAAATTCGGTGAAAAGGGCTATAGTAAAACCTCTGTGTGCTCTGTTTGAAAAGATAGATAAGGCAGAGAGCACCAGAGATGCTTGCATAGCTGTGTTTGAATATATGGAAGAGCTTTCTGCCGCACAAAGCATGAAGGATTTTGCAGATCAAGCTGCTAAAGCAGGAAACGGCGCAGAAGCTGCTGCCGCTTTGAAGCTGTATAACAGCGTTTTGGATATCCTTGGCATACTTGCGGAGTTTGATTTTGGAGAACCTAAACTGAGCTGTGAGGATTTTGAAGAGGCACTTCGCATTGCGCTATCCGAAACAGAGATAGGAGTTATCCCCACCTCCTGTGATGAGGTTGCCTGCGGCTCTGCATATCTATTCAGAGCCGATGAGCCAAAATGCGTTATCCTTATGGGTGTTAATGACGGAGTTTTCCCGGAAAACATAGATGGGGGAATGATGCTGTCTGACGAGGACAAGGCGTTTTTAGCAGAGAACGGCATAGAGCTTTCGGGTGATGGGGAGGAGAA
>JAZUQN010000084.1:0-17740 GCA_045605745.1 Eubacteriales bacterium | reverse complement strand
TCTGCAATTTCCGAAGCCTTGTTTCCATTTGTTTTTGGGGGATCTATATTTATAAAATGATATGCCATAATTTGATAAAACACATTTTCAATGGCGCAAGCTTCAACAAAATCATTCTGATATTCGGTTTCAAAAATATATTTTTTTATCAGCTCTGCGCATTTATCGGCATATTCAAATCTAAACACTGAATTGTGAGATGGAAAATCAGCCTTTGAGAGCAGCTCTGCGGCTCTCCTGCCACGAACCATGATCCATGCGCTTTCATAAGGGTCATCCTTGTCGGATTCTATTATTTCAAGCTCTCCCGGAACCACATAATAGCAGTCTCCTGCAGAAAACGCCTCACCCATAAAATAGCCCTTGCCTTTTATAACATAATGCAATATATGCACATCTCTTGTATGTATTTGCCTGAGCTCGGGAGGCACACGGTTAAAGCCTATTTCATTTACGATGAATTTACTTTGCACATTGTAATTGGCTTTTCTGTAAAAAAGCTGGTGGTTATTAGCAAAATGATAGCTATGAAGCATAAAGCACCCCACAAAGTGATTTTTTTTATATTTTACCACATAAAATGTATTTATGCAAGAGGCTAAATGTGATATTATCTATATTAACAGATAAATAAATCCGGAGGTCAACATGAAAAAAACAATTTTTGCGGTCATACTTTCTTTCATTCTCTTGATTTCTCTTGTCTCTTGTGGAAAAAATCCTGCAAAGACAGACGGTGGAGAAAATGACGGGACGCTCAAAATAAAAGAGGTTGCCGGCATTGAGTCCTATACTATTATCAGGGGCGATAAATCTGAGGATGTGGTGAAAAGTGCAGCTTCTTCTCTTATAACAGCGATTTCAAAAAGCACAGGTAACAAGCTTAAGATATCAACCGACCGAGGCTCGGCATCGAAATATGAGATACTGGTTGGCGAAACCTCACGCAAGGAAAGCAAGGAGACCTTTGATATCCTCGGCGGTGAATATGATTATGCCATCAAAAAAGACGGCAGCTCTATAATCATCATTGGCGGCTCGCCTGAGACAACCGCAGAGGCTGTGAAGGTTTTTATTGCTAATTTTATTATCGAGGGAAAGATTTATGCCCCGGAGGGAGATGGCTATTTTATGCTGAATCACAATCCTGTGAAAAGCTTGACTATCGGTGGCAAGGATATTTCAGAATTTAAATTCTATTATTTGCAGAAAACCTCAAGCGACACGGCTAAAACCAACTTAGAGTTTGTCACAGAGGCTCGTGACCGCCTTGGTGAAAAAATAGGAAAACGCCTTGATATAGTTGAAAGTATGTCTAAAAATCTCAATTATATCATCGTTGATACATCAGAACTTGGTTATACAAATGGCTCTATCAGCGTAAAAGACGGCAACCTTATTTTAAGAGGATCGTATCACTCCATTGATTATGTTATGGACTATTTCTTTGACACACTGCTGGGCGAAAACGAAACAGTGGCCGTTGGAAACGATGTTATAGAGCTGGACAGCGGCGATCTTCCTTCCATATATACAAAAGATGACCTTATGAAGGTTCTTCAGTATTCCTATAATACAAACGATATTATAATTGTTGGCGATCAGATAAGAGGTCTGAGAAATACACCCTCCTTCTGGCTTGATATTCAGGTAAACGGCGGCACCGGGGACGGCATCGAATATGCAGGTACAGGCAAAGAGCCGGCTATGCTTGGCATTGACCTTGGCAGATGCGGCTTCAGACTCCCCTTCATCGAAGAGGAACAGTGGTATAGCATCAGCCAGATAGTTTGCGAGCTTGTTGATTATGCGGCAAGAGGCGGAATAGTTACCGCGAGCTCACACTTTGCAAACCCCACCGGCTATAAATCGGATTGGCAATGCGACAGAGGAAATCTTGGGGGTGAACAGGGCTGGATAGACCTTATAACAGAAGGCACAGCCATAAATGCAGAGTTTAAAAAAGAGCTTGAAATGAACGCAAGGGTTTTGAAGGCTCTCAGCGATGCGGGAGTGCCTGTCATCTGGCGCCCTATGCACGAAATGAATACTCCATCCTTCTGGTTCAGCATTGCTGCCACCGGCGAAACTCTTGACGGAAATTTATATAAAAATACATGGAAATACATATATAAATATTTCACAGAGGAATGGGGTATAGACACCATGATCTGGAATTTCAGCCCCAACCAATATTACAGCGATAGAGTTAATGTTATGCACTGCTATCCGGGCGACGAATATGTTGACATTGTGGGCATAGACTGGTATACCGCAGGAAAATATGAGATAGGCAAAGACCACAAGCCCTATGAGGACCTTATGAAATCGGGAAAAATCACAAATCTTTGTGAGGTTGGCATAAGCGATTCTCTTGTTGCAGAGCAATATGAAAATCAGCGTATGGTATACAGCGCAGAGGATTTTTGGAGCAACTTTAAAAGAATGTATGACGATGGATATAAAATCGGATATATGCTCACATTCAATGCTTATCACACCTTTGCTTTTCTACCGGGCGGCGATAAGATTATGGCAAGAGAAGATGTCATCGACATGAGTGAAATGCCGGTACTTTTTGAAAAAGCATCCGGATATAAGATTAAGAACTGACAACAAAAAAGAGCTGAGTCACAAGTGATGCGACTCAGCTTTTTTATATTTACTTCTTCATTGAAATAGCTTTTTTTGCACTTTCCGCAATAGCCTCGGGGGTAAGTCCATAGGCCTCAAGCAGTGCCGGAACGGTTCCGCTTCTTCCATAGGTATCCTTAACGCCCACACGAATTACGGGAACGGGACTTTCCTCAGACACAACCTCAGAAACTGCACTTCCAAGACCGCCAATTATATTATGCTCCTCGGCTGTCACGATAGCTCCTGTCTCCTTTGCCGCCTCGATAATTATATCACGGTCGATGGGCTTGATTGTGTGGATATTTACGATTCTTGCGCTTATGCCTTCGGAGGCAAGAAGCTCTGCAGCCTCCATTGCCATAGAAACCATAAGTCCTGTTGCAACAATGGTAACATCCTTTCCATCTGCAACCTTGATTCCCTTTCCTATCTCAAACTTATAGTCGGGATTTATGTTGAAAACAGGAGTTGCAAATCTGCCAAATCGCATATATACAGGGCCGTTAAAATTAATAGCCGCCTCAACCGCTGCTCTTGCCTCAACCGCATCCGCAGGATTTATAATAGTCATGCCCGGAATAGTTCTCATAAGAGCGATATCCTCAAGGCACTGGTGTGTTGCGCCATCCTCGCCAACGGTGATTCCGGCGTGAGTTGCACCGATCTTAACAGGCAAATGGGGATATCCTATAGAGTTTCTGACCTGCTCAAAAGCTCTGCCCGCCGCAAACATTGCAAAGGAAGAAGCGAAAACGCACTTTCCCGTTGCCGCAATTCCTGCCGCAACGCTCATCATATTTCCCTCAGCTATTCCGCAATCGAAAAATCTTTCGGGAAACTTCTTTTTAAATACACCCGTCTTTGTAGCCGCTGCAAGGTCGGCATCAAGAACAAGAAAATCATATTTTTCGCCAAGCTCCGCGAGAGTCTCACCATAAGCCTCTCTTGTGGCCTTCTTTTCATAGTTCATCATAGCCATTACCTCCTTTATGCATCAAGCTCGCCAAGGGCGATCTTATACTGCTCCTCATTCGGAGCGGCACCGTGCCAGCCAACATTGTTTTCCATATAGGAAACGCCCTTACCCTTGATGGATTTTGCAATAATGGCAGTGGGCTTACCACTGCAAGCCTTTGCAGCTGCAAAAGCCGCCTCAATCTCATCAAAATTATGGGCATCAATGCTTATAACATTATATCCAAATGCTTCAAGCTTTTTATCAAAAGGAGTGGGATTCATAACCTCTGTAACAGCACCGTCGATCTGCAAACCGTTCCAGTCAATAATAACGCAAAGGTTGTCCAGCTTATAGTGGCAAGCAAACATTGATGCCTCCCAAACCTGACCTTCTTCGCTTTCGCCGTCTCCAACAATGGTATAAACACGGTAATTCTTGCCTGAAACCTTACCCGAAAGAGCCATTCCGCAAGCCGCAGAAATGCCAAGACCAAGAGAGCCTGTGCTCATGTCAACACCTGGGGTGTGCTTCATATCCGGATGACCCTGCAGGAAGGAGTCTACCTTGCGCAGTGTTTTGAGCATAGACTTATCGAAAAATCCTTTTTCTGCAAGCACCGCATAAAGAGCCGGAGCGCAGTGTCCCTTTGAGAGAACAAAGCGGTCGCGATCCTCCCACTTAGGATTTTTAGGGTCTACATTCATTTCTTCAAAATAAAGGTATGCAAGCAGATCCGCTATTGAAAGAGAGCCACCCGGATGACCTGATTTTGCGTTGAAAACACCCTCAAGAGCACCAAGTCTTATCTGACGGGCTATCTCGGAAAGCTGATCTTTTCTGGACTGTTCCATTGATTTTCATCCTCCTGAAAAATTATATCCGTATACGAGTAATATTATATTACATATACCTCATTTTGTCAATAGACAAGGGGGGAATTTTAAAATTCTTCGCCTACAAATCAAATAAATTCGATTGAAAGCTTTTGTGCTTTTATCCCCAATATTTTCTATCAAGGCTTCTATATTGAATTGCCTCTGCAACGTGCTTTATTTCAACAGTTTCGCTTCCGTCAAGATCTGCTATAGTTCTTGCAACTCTAACTATTCTGTCATAAGCTCTTGCAGAAAGACCGATTGCCTCAAAGGACTTTTTAAGAAGCGCAGTTGCTCCCTCGCTCATATTAACAAGATCACTCGAAGCACCCGGGCGAATCTGAGCGTTGCAATAAACTCCCGGCACATCTCTGAATCTCTCTTCTGCCATTTTTCTTGCCCCCAGAACTCTCTCTCTCACGGCGGCAGAGCTTTCGCCCTTGCTTTTTGATGTAAGCTCGTCTATAGAGAGAGACGGCATCTCAACCTCAATATCTATTCTATCAAGAAGAGGACCGCTGACCTTTGAAACATATCTGCGTACTTCCTCTTTTTTGCAGGTACATTTGTTTGGAATTTGCCCGAAATATCCGCATTTACAGGGATTCATAGCACAAACAAGCATAAATGACGATGGGTATGTAACCCTGCCATGAACCCTCGTTATAGTAACCTTGCCGTCCTCAAGAGGCTGACGCAGGGCATCCGTAACATTTTTATTATATTCGGGAAGCTCGTCAAGGAAAAGAACGCCATTGTGAGCAAGCGAAACCTCTCCCGGCACGGGATTTGCTCCGCCGCCAACCATGCTTGCCGAGCTCATTGTGTGATGGGGAGAACGGAAAGGTCTTTTGCGAAGCAGCGAAACATCATCCATAAGCAGACCCGCAACCGAATGAACCTTTGTTGTTTCTATTGCCTCCTCAAAGGTAAGCGGAGGCAGGATAGAGGGCAAGCGCTTTGCAAGCATAGATTTTCCGGTTCCCGGAGGGCCTATAAGAATAATATTATGACCGCCCGCAGCTGCGATCTCCATTGCACGCTTTGCAACCTCCTGCCCTTTTATATCGGCAAGATCAAGCTCATCCTCTCCATTGCAGTTTTCAAGAAAATCTCTACCTACAGCGGTTGGTGTGATAAGAGCTTTGCCGCAAAGATGCTCGGTCAGAGAACGGACGTCACGAACCCCGTAAACGGTTATACCCTCAACAGAAGCCGCCTCTTTTGCATTTACCAGCGGCACATAAAATTCCTTAAAACCCGCATCTCTTGCGGCGGCACACATACAAAGAACACCCCTAACACCTCTAAGCTCACCCGAAAGAGAAAGCTCTCCAACAAAACATTTATCAGAGAAGTCTGCCGCCGCCAGATTGCCGCTGGCGCCAAGAATTGAAAGAAGAATGGCAAGATCAAAGCCTGTTCCCTCCTTGCGGCGGTCTGCAGGCGCAAGATTGACGGTAAGCTCGCTTTCGGGAAAGCAAAATCCACTGTTTATGCAAGCGGTTTTAACGCGCTCCTTCGCTTCCTTAACTGCGGCATCCGGCAGTCCTACCATTTCATATTTTCCAAGTGCGGCGTCTGCATTGCATTCAACGGTGACGATATAGCCGTCAACACCGCTGTTTCCTGCGCTTGATATCAATGTCAGCATCAGAAAAACTCCTTTCGACTTAGGCTTTTATGAAAAAGAAATAAAGCAGCACCAGTGCCGCAAGCGCAATGCGGTATATGCCAAAAGAGACAAATGTATGCTTTTTAACAAAGCCCATAAGAAATTTGATTGCAACAACGGAAACCAAATAAGACACAACACAGCCAACCGCCAAAATAACCAGTTCTGTCACTCCCATTGTGCCGCCCTCAAGTAAGAATTTGAGAGCTTTAAGGGCAGAAGCGCCAAGCATTGTGGGCAGAGCCAAAAAGAAGGACATCTCAGAGGCTGCACCTCTTGAAAGACCGAGCAAAAGACCGCCAAGAATGGTTGAGCCGCTTCTTGATGTTCCGGGTATCAACGCAAGCACCTGAAAGCAGCCCATTCCAAATGCCTTTCCAAAGGATATGGAATGAACATCCATCTCTTTCGGCGTGCTGTTTTTTCTTGAAAGCTCAAGGATTATGTATATTGCACCGTAAAGCGCAAGAGCTATGGCAACAACCGTGGGGTTATAGAAATGCTCATCAAAAAAGTCGTCAAAAAGAAGACCGATAATTGCCGAGGGAATAACCGCAACAATTATCTTTGCCCAAAGGGTAAAGGTCATTTTGTTTTCACGGCAGTGAAGAAATCCTCCCTCTCCGCAATTTTTGAATTTTGGGAAAAGTGTCTTTATAAAAAGTCCCAGAACCGCAAGAGATGCTCCAAGCTGGATAACTACCTCAAACATTTCAAAAAATTCTTCCGAAACGCCGAGTGGCAAAAATTCCTCAAGCAAAATAAGGTGTCCCGTTGAGCTTATCGGCAGCCATTCGGTTATGCCCTCAACAATTCCGTATAAAACAGTTTTCAAAATCTCAATAATCATTTCCATGTCATTATTCTCCTGCTCGCATAATGTCTCCGGGGTAAACCTCAAAGGGTACTCTGGCAAAGAATATCATAGATGGATGCGGGGCAGAAGATATCTTCTCACCCTTCTCCGAATAAAGCTCTGTCATAACAAAAGGTGTGCCCACCTTGTGGGGAGAAATAAGCTCGCAGGCATCGCCAAGCGAGACCTTGTTTCTCTGAATAAACGGATAAAGCCTTCCGTTTTCGTTTTCGATCTCAAGCCCACTTGGCAACCCCACCTCTGCACCCAAAGCGGTTGCAAAATATGCTTTGTCTCTGATATATCCGTTTTGTGTTCCAAGATGGGCGGCAGAAAGCGGATGATCGAAATAATATCCTGTGCAATACTCTCTGTGGCTAACGCATCCAAGCTCCTTTATAAGAGCCTCGTCAAAGCGATAACCGCGAGGATCTGCAGAATAAGCATCCATTGCCATACGATATGCATTGGTAACAACGGCTGTATAATATGCGCTCTTCATTCTGCCCTCTATTTTAAAGCTGTCAATGCCGCTTTCCATAAGCTCCGGTATATGCTCAATCATGCACATATCCTTTGAGCCAAGGATAAATGTGCCGTTTTCATTTTGCTCGATAGGAAGCGGAATATCCGGTCTTTTTTCTTCAACGAGAGCAAAATTCCAGCGGCAGGGCTGAGTGCAGGAGCCTCTGTTTGCATCTCTTCCCGTCAGATAATTTGAAAGTGTGCATCTGCCGCTAAATGAGACGCACATCGAGCCGTGGACAAAAGCTTCAAGCTCAAGCTCATTTGGAATATCTGCCTTTATGGCTTTTATTTCCTCCAAGGTCAGTTCTCTTGCAAGCACAACTCTTTTTGCGCCCAAATTATAATATGCACGACAAACGGCGGCGCTAACTGCGCTCGCCTGAGTTGATATATGTATCTCCATATCCGGAAGTATTTTTTTGACCGTGTCAAGAACGCCAAGATCCGCAACTATCATCGCATCAATCCCATAAGGAGCGATCGTGCGTAAATATTTCTCAAGGGCGGGATATTCATACCCCCTTGGCATCGTGTTCACCGTCAGATATATCTTTTTCCCACGGGCGTGCACATATTCAGCCGCCTCTCTAAGCTCATCATCGGTAAAATTATCTGCGGCGCTTCTCATGCCAAAAAGATTTCCGGCAAGATAGACCGCATCGGCACCATAAAGCAATGCCGCCTTCATTTTTTCAAAATTTCCCGCAGGGGAAAGTAGCTCCGGCATAGTTATCTCCGTTCTCCGTAAATATTCGTTTATATATTATAATACTTAATGCCTTTTATGTCAAGGAATTTTGCTCCGTCACTAAAGCCTTATGAAGCCGCAGCTATGGCAAAGAGGCTCTATAAAGCGGTGATGTGCCATAGCCTCACGCATATTCCTTGCTCTGTCACCCATAAGTATTTCATCAAGGTCGCTCTCGAAAATATTGCCAAGGGGTATATCCCCATTTCTATCCATACAGCAAGGCACAACGGTTCCGTCCGACAGGATACCTATCTGAGTGAGAAGTCCGTGGCAAAAGTCGCTTCCGTATTCGCCCTCATATTCATTTTGGGGGCAGCAGTCTGTTTTGTCGCAGTCTGTACCCGGCCAATCAAAATATTCGCCCCACTCAATAAATACATGGGTTGCAATTCGCTGACCACGGTGCGTCTTTACCCATTCCTCCCTCTCGGGTGAAAATGCAGTCTCAAGCTCTTTTAAAATAAAATCGTTAAAGCTGCTTTTGGCTTTGCCCTTGCCCTCATCATCCAAATTCCAAAGCCTGTAAACAACAAATTTTCCTTTTCGCGCCAGCTTTTTTCCTGCATCTATGCATCCACTGAGATATTTTTTCAGCTTCAGCTCTGCCATACCGCCAATTGCGTTGCCCTCAAAGGAATGAAGAGAAATGCAAACCGTTTTCAGCGCCTCTGTTTTGCTGAGTAAAGCAACCTTTTCGGGCAAAAGAGTGCCGTTGGTTGTAATTTTTATATCTGCTCCGATTTTGCCGGCTATGTCGAGAATTTTATCAAGCTCACTGTGAATGAGAGGTTCTCCCATTATGTGAAGAAACAGATTTTGTATTCTTCCCTCAAGCTTTGAAGCAACTATCCTAAATTCCTCTGCTGTCATGCTTCTGCGGTTTCTTGTATGTCCGGGACAAAAGCTACAGCTCAGATTGCAGATATTGGTTATTTCAACATAAGCGTTTTTCATAATCATTTCACCTTAAATCAGCTTTCTTTCAAACGCAAAGCGTTCGTTTTCATCATCTTTTTTTCCGCCAAGATAAATAATTCCGCAGTGACAGAAGCCATTTTTCTTCAGCATTTTTTGCATAGAAGCATTCTTTCTGTGAGTATCGCCACGCATATATTTAAAGCCCTCGGATAGGGCGATCGCAACTGCGTGGTCAACCATTTTTCCTGCAACACCAAAGCCTTTTGCCTCGGGGGCAACCGCAACCCTGTGTATCGCAGCATAAGGCTCCTCGGAGGAAAAACTGCCATCATAAATTCTTTTATAGTTCTCGTCTCCCCTGTTATCATAGCAGTATACACCGAGAATTATTCCATCCTTTTCCGCAACATAAAGTCTGGCACCCAAAATATCCTCGCTGAAATCTTTAAGAGAAGGATATTCATCCTGCCACTGAGGAATTCCGTTTTCCGCAAAATACCTTCTGGCAAGGTCAACGATCTCCATTATTCTTTGAAGGTCTGCCACAAGAGCCTTTCTTATTTTCATATTTACACCTCTCAGCCTATCATCGAAACCGCCCTGAGGCTCTGGGGCGAAATGCGTCTATACTCACTTGGTGACATACCTATCTGCCTAACAAAAGCACGGTTAAACGTTCTCAGGGTATTAAAGCCCACACACTCGGATATTTCTGTTATCGTTTTGTCGGTCTGCCTTAGCTGTCGGCAGGCGTCTGTTATTCTGAGTGAGTTGATATAGTCATTGAATCTAACCTTAAGCTTCATGCTGAAAAGGTGAGAGATATAGTATTTACTTATGTGCAGCTCCTCCTCAAGAATACCGAGCGAAAGATCTCTTGAAAAATTCTTTGCGCAGTAATCCACAACTGTTTTCAGAGCGTGGGAGCTGACATTTCTCGCATCCGTCAGCGAAAGCTTATCAATTATCTCTCCGAAAAAGGTTAAAAGCAGGCCCTTTAAAAGTATGTCTCTGTATCCGCCGTTATTTTCTTTGACCTCACCCATTTTCCGAATAATAGCCGCTGCCGCAGGCGGTACATTCTCTTTTTTTATAACGCTGTTAATAGGAACTCTGTGAAGAAAAACATTTTCAAGCTCGGTCACCATATCCGGATTGAAGATAACCAGCATATAGCGCTCGCTTTTAACGGTTTTAAACTGATGAATCTGGTTTGGAAATATCATACAAATATCTCCGGCCTGCATCTTATATTCAACGGAATCAATATATGACACGGTTTCCCCCTCAAGCAGTATGAAAAATTCAACTTGATAATGCATATGGGGAGGGTATTCAAGATTTACCCTTGGGTCACCCACCTCGGTTCTAAAGTAAAAATCTTCTCTTTTTATTTCATATTTAGCTTCCATTATGTCTCCAATCTAAATTTGCAAAGCTGAAATGCGATATGATTATTTTTTGTAATTCTGTCCACTCATTGTCTGATGACGGTTTTGGACCGGGGCACCGTTTCTCGGATAAGCGGGACTTCTCTCGCCCGGTCGTGTTTTCGGTCTTCGGACGGCACCGCTTCGCGGCATCGGCCGTCCCTGTCTGTATCCCTCTTGAGGAATACCGTTTCTCCGGGCGGCACTAACGCCCTGCGGCACAGGACGGTGCGGCGGTTTTTGTTGGTTTCTTGTTTTGAAAAATAGGAATACCAGTATTCCAACGATGATTATCGCCAAAGAAACAACAACGCTAATTATAATAGCCTTGCTGTTTGACTTATATATCGAGGCAGAAAGGCTTTCAACATAAAGCTCCAGCTCCTCATATTCCTCACCCGAATAATAGGGAGAGCGTGCGGCACTGCTTTCAACCCAAATAAACATTGTAATATCCCCATTGTCCTTTGATATTTTAGCATCTCTCATATCAAAATAGACCTTTTGGCGGTTTGAGGACTGAACGGTTGCATGAGACATATGAAGCACGCTTTTTTCTTTTCCGTTTTGGAGCAAGGCAAGGCTTACAAGTGTGGTGTTTCCTTCTCCTCCGTCTGCGCAGAGAACCGCCTCTATCTGCAATACCCCATCGAGCATCTCATATGGTATAGCCGCACTTCGGACACCCATTTTTTCACCTTTATATTTTGGCAAAAGACCGCATTTCAGCACTCTTTGTCCGATATATTCGGATATTTCAACATAAGAAGCGCTGTCTGAAGGATAAAAATCATAGCTTCTGCCATCAGAAAAATCAAAAAGCATCTTGTCCTCTGCTTTTTTCAGCTTTTTATCTTTTTCATTCTTAGATGTGGAGCCGTTTTTTTCGCTCAAACAGAAGCTTTTTACATCCCCTTTCATATCCTTCCAAAGCTCGGACCACTCTGCACCAATTCTAAGCTTAGCAGATTCCGGTTCGGGTGCCCCCACAACATCTATATTTTTAAAGACCTCATAAATCTCCCGTCTTCGCTCTGCAGTACCATCCTCTCCGACAGCATAAAGACCGGTTTCACCGTTTCCTGTTGCACCGTCAAAATGACCGTTATAGACAAATGCGCATACATCTGCCTTTTCTGCCATCAAATAAGCATATGCATATGAGGCAGCCATTGAGGCTTCATCCACCGAGGATATGCCGTAGTTATAGATCATCAGCTCTTGGGATTCTCCTATATGATCTCTTATAACAGATAGATTTTTTACTGTCAAAAACTCTGTGTCGGCACTGTTTTTTGAATTGATATCACTCCAAACCATGCTGGAGCCATCAGAAGGATCAGGCATAAGCGCTATTCCATATTCAAAGCTTCCGCCGTCAGATATCTCCATTTGCAGAGCAGTCAAATATTCTGCGCCTCCAAATTCATTTCTAAAAGATATCGGAAGTGCAGGATCATGCTCCTCTCCATTTTCTATACTCTCATCCTCTTTTTCAATATTCCAGCGATTGTTAATAGAAACAAAAACCCTGCCCTCTGCATATTTCGAGCAGAGTGCTGTATGTGCAAGTCGGAGAAGACGAGAGTATCTTGATACCGCATCGCTGAGTGTCCTATCGTTGTCAAAATTGTTTTCTGTCAAAAAATTCACGCCGTTGCCGATTATGTATGAAGCCGCAAAGCCATATTTTCCATCCTCGCGGGTATATCTGTCGGCAAAAAATTCAAAAAGAGCCGCCATATGGCGATAGCTGTCACCGCTCATTACATTTATTGCATAATGGGAGGCTTCATTTGTCTCACCTGCACCCGAAAAAGAGGAAAGGCAGGAAAGAGTGCTTGGCAGAGAGGATGGCGGTGTATCCAAGGTGAACTCAAGAAAAACCTCAATTCCCGAGCCCGAAAGGGTTTTTATTTTATAATCAAGCTCGTTTACCTTGTCTGCATTATAATAATGGGAAACACCGTCAAAAATCGAGGTGATGGTTCGTTCTCCGCCATCGGGCAAAATATATTCTTCTATCGGAACGCGGATAACCGTGTGCTTTACGCCAAGCATCACAGCATCCGAGGAGGAAACCACAGAAAGACCCTTTATCGAGGAATATGAAGGGTAAGGAGAATTATTTTTTGAAAGTGCCTTTGGAGACTCTATGTATTTTATATCGGAAAGACCTATATATCCGTTTGCATGGTCAAAGGCCGCAAGCACAAAGCCGGAATAAAGGCTTGTTCTTGCACCGTCACGAAGAGGCACAGAAAAGCTCATTTCCGAAGCAGACTTTGCCTTTGCAACCGGAATAAGCGTTACGATATCTGCCGCAGTGCAGTTTGGTGGCACCTCCATAAGATAGATAGTCTCGCCCCTGAATTCACGCACATCTGCAGAATCAAGGGTGGCAGTTATGCTTATGGCACCGCTTTCTTTGTTATATTTAACCGACCTTATTTCGCTTATGCGATCGCTGTTTTCCCCCGAGCAGGCAGAAAAAACCGCCATTAAAATTAACAATGCGCCAAGGATAAAAGCAAGCTTTTTACCATATGAAATTTTTTTATTCACTCGACCACCTCCAAAAGAAAAAAATTGCTGTTTTTAGACAATTATTTCATGAAACAGGGCGTTTTTAAGACAAATAATGCTTTTTTATGATTATATCACATATTAAGTGACATTTCAATAGGAATTTGAATTTATATATTTTATCCGCTGTTTTGATGTGTCATGAAAACGACGGAGCAAAAAACTTATAACGATCTCTGCGGTGACCGCTAAAAAAGTTTGCTGATTTGTATTGAACTTTTAACTGTCTTGTGTTATAATAAAATATCTGTGTGCAGATATCAGATTATCTGCCGATTCGTTATGATTATACAAAACCCGTTAAAAACGGTTACGGAGGAAATATTTTGGAAGAAACACTGAAATTGCGATCGGGAGCTACTATCAGTCTCCTCAAGAAAAGCGATCCCGATTATCGCAAATATCTGACCAGAACAACGCTTTCTCAGCTCCATTTGCAGCCGGGCGGCGACCCTGTTGCTTTCAGCTATTCACCCGGTGGCAAGGACATCGTCTTCTATTTCGATCCCCTTTTCGTTAAGGAAGCACCACCCGAGGCTTGGTATGGCAGGGGAAGCGACACACTGACGCTTCCCAGCGGAAATGTTATCGAAAAAATGAGCACCCGCAGAGCTGCGGAAAACGGATATTATTCCCGAGAGCGTCTGGCTCAAATGTTTTATAACCCAATAGAGGAGCCTGTTGCCTATACAGTTAAAAGCAGCGGTGAAACCGTTTGGTTTTATGATAAAAAAACAGCATTGCGTCTACCCATGATGTGCATAAAATGCGGCAAGGATGTACGCTTTAAGCAGAAGCTTTGCGAGGCCTGCTATGAAGAGGATCTGGCCATTCGCCGCGCCGAGGGTGAGATTCACAGAAACGCCTTTTACGGAATGGATAAAAGCAGAGTTCTTTTTTTTGATCTTGAGCTCACGGGCTTTTATGCAAGAGACGAGATAATTTCCATCAGCATTGTAAACGGTGCAGGTGAGCTTATTATGAACACTCTCGTTAAGCCTGAGCACACAAAAAAATGGAAAAAGACCGAAAAAATACACGGTATCACCCCCGAAATGGTTGAGGATGCACCCCTTCTCACAGAGCTTATACCAACCATAAAGGATATCTTTGCCGGCTGTGACCGACTTATTGCTTACGGTGTTTCAACAGACTATAGCCATATAAAATACATTTACGATACCGAGGAAGAGCAGGAGGCTCTTCATAAAAAGGTGCGCTGCTGTGCAAATGAGTTTGTGAGATATGCTCACGAAAACCGTCCGGATATCGTACACGCAAGTCTTATAGACGCTATGGAATGCTTTAACATCGAATGGCAGGGCGTTCCACACAGCTCACTTGCGGATACATATGCTTGCGCTGCTGTTTGGGACAGGCTGTTTCCAAATTACTATAAAAGCGAAGAATAAAAAACGCTTTTGAACCGAAAGTACAAAAATTCGGTCTGCTGTCAAAACTGCAGATCACAATTTTGATATTTAGAAAAGGATTGAAGCAAAATGAAGGAGATTTTTCTTTGCAAGCTTGGCGAGATAGTTTTGAAAGGTGCAAATCACAGCTATTTTGAAAATGCGCTTATAAAAGAGCTGAAATTTCGCCTGCGCACCTATGGAGGCTTTAAAATAACCCACGCCCAGAGCACGGTTTATGTTGAGCCCACGAGTGAGGATGTTGATCTTGATGCGGTTTTTGATGCACTGAAGAGAGTTTTCGGTATAGTGACCATAGAGCGTGCCGCCGTCACCGAAAAGGATATGGATAAGATCAAGGAAACCATCAGAGAATATATCCCTCGTTTTCTTTCCGATAAAAAGACCTTTAAGGTTGAGGCAAAACGAGCAGACAAGCGTTTTCCACTTAAGTCTCCTATGATCGCCGCAGAAAGCGGCGGTGCTGTGCTTTCTGCCTGCAACCATTTAAGGGTAAATGTAAAAAATCCCGATGTTGTTGTACGAGTGGAAGTCAGAGAAAACGCCGCATATATCAGTGCCGGATCTTTTAAGGGCGCAGGCGGTATGCCTGTGGGAACAAACGGAAAAGGTATGCTCCTGCTTTCGGGGGGCATAGATTCTCCCGTTGCAGGATATATGATGGCAAAGCGCGGAGTTAAGATTGATGCAGTACACTTTGAAAGATACCCTTATACAAGTGAAAGAGCTAAAGAAAAGGTGCTTTCTCTCGCAAGGCTTGTTACAAGATACTCGGGCAGTATGCTTGTTCACGTCGTGTCGCTAACAAAGGTTCAGGAAGAGCTTGCCAAGAATTGCGATGAGGAATATTTTACACTTCTGCTCCGCCGCTATATGATGGCAATTGCTGAAAAGCTGGCAGAGAAAAACGATTGCCTTGCCCTTATAACAGGCGAAAGCGTTGGACAGGTGGCTTCTCAAACAATGCAGGCAATAGCTGTTACAAACCAAACCGTTTCTATGCCTGTTTTTCGCCCATGCATTGGCATGGATAAAGAGGAAATCATTCAGATCGCTCGCAAGATCGACACCTTTGAAACATCGATACAGCCCTATGAGGATTGCTGCACGGTGTTTACCCCAAAACATCCTAAGACAAAGCCTGAGCTTGGGCGCGTTTTGGAACAGGAAAGAAAGCTTGATTTTGATGCACTCGTTGCCGAGGCTGTGGAAACTGCGGAAGAGGTCTATATACCGGCAGAGGTTTGATGCACAGGCTTATAGCTATTATGGAGGGTGATATATATGGCAGAAAGTGAAAAGCTGAATATTCCCTATCCTGTTATTGTTGAGGGCAAATATGACAGATTGCGCCTATCCTGCGTTATAAATGCTAAAATTTATACCACAGATGGCTTCGGTGTTTTTTCAAAGGGAGAAAAGCTTGCTCTTATGCGTGCCCTTGCCGCAAAAACTCCGGTTATATTGCTCACCGATAGTGACGGAGCCGGTGCTCTTATTCGCTCACATATCACATCTGCCCTGCCAAAGGATAGGCTGATACAGCTTTATATTCCGCAGATAAAGGGAAAGGAAAAAAGAAAAAGCGAGCCGTCAAAGGCAGGCACGCTTGGCGTTGAAGGAATGGAGAAGAAGCTTCTTCGGTCGCTTTTTCTGCCATATTCCATAGAAAATGCCGACTGCAGTGGGGCAGATGCTTATCTGCGTTCGCTTGAAAATCCCTTGTCAAAGGCTGATTTTTACCGTGACGGCCTTTCGGGAAAAGAGGATAGCTCCCTGCGGCGTGATGCTCTTGCAAAAAAGCTGGGGCTGCCGGCCGGAATGACGGCAAATGCCCTTCTTTCTGCGCTTAAGCTACTTGTTTCTTATGAAGAATATCTGGATATTGTAAGCGGAAAATAATGAACTTCGCCAAACAAAAGGGGGAGAAATATGTCCGAGAGGATAGACATAAAAACTATAACTACAGCCGCCCTTGCCTATCTTGGCGACTCTGTTGTGGAAATGTGCACACGCACGCTTTTAGTTGAAGAGGGACTCTCAAGCTCAAGGCATCTTAATGCTGAAGCACTTAATTTCGTCAGGGCCCAAAGCCAAGCAGCAGCACTCCATAAAATACTTGATATTTTAACCGAGGAAGAAAATGCGGCATATCGGAGAGGGCGAAATATAGGGCACACCAACACTCCAAAAAACTGCACCGTTTCGGAATATCGACAGGCAACCGGCTTTGAAACGCTTTTTGGTTATCTTCATATTGAGGGCAGGCAGGACAGGATAAACGAGCTTTTCCTCATTGCATATGAGGATAAGATCTCTGCTTTAAGGGAAAAACAGAAAAATTTATAAAATACAATTTATAAGGAGAAGAAATATGGAAAACATTAATGTTAAAATAACAGTTCAAAATTACGGTGAGATGGAGCTTGAGCTTTATCCGGAAAAGGCTCCAATAACTGTTGAAAACTTCGTTAAGCTGGTGAAATCCAATTTTTATGAAAACCTGATATTTCACCGTGTTATAGAGGGCTTTATGATTCAGGGAGGTGGCTATGATTATCTTATGAATGACACGAACGCCGCAACGATCAAGGGCGAATTCTCCTCAAACGGTTTTCCGCAGAATGATATCAAGCACACCAGAGGTGTTATAAGTATGGCGAGAACAATGGTGCCAAACTCCGCATCCTCACAGTTCTTCATTATGCACAAGGATGCGCCTCATCTTGACGGACAGTATGCAGCCTTCGGAAAGGTTACAAAGGGAATAGAGGTTGTGGACAAGATAGCAGAGGTCCCCACAAATTTCAGTGATTGTCCTGTTTCCCCTGTTCTTATTGAAAAGATCGAGATTATCTGATATAGTTTATAAAAAGGGCTGATTTACGATAGTGAACAGTCCTTTTTATATGACATGGTTAAATTTTGATTTGTCGGGGCGTTGTGTTTTCACAAACAAGAGCACACTGCGAGTTTTCTGTGGGACAATCGGTTATCGCAGACGAAAGCAGTGTGCGGTTTTGTGCACCCTTATTGCGCCGGTCGTCCATGGCGCAATAAGGAAGAACAGCGTGATGCACAGCGACATAAGAA
>JAZUQN010000083.1:0-2586 GCA_045605745.1 Eubacteriales bacterium | reverse complement strand
CGTTGAGGGATTGCTTATTTTATCTCATTTTTTGATATAAAAACTAACTGCGGTATTTTTTTGCCGATAGCCTGCCAAGTTGTGAAGCCATAGAAGGCGTTTGATATAGCCGACTTTTCGTCATTGCTAAGCTTTATTGTTTCAAGCTCTAATTGCCCACAAAAGCTTTTTTTATTCAGATCTTCGGTATATCCACACTCTGCATCAACAATGTAAAATGCATATACCCTTTTGCTTGTGTAATTCAAAGCTCCTTGTATATGCCTGATCATTTGATTTCGATATTCTCCGACAGAAGACAGATATGTGGTTGTTGTTGTGATATGAGGCTCTGTCCACTTTCCCTCGCAAACAATAACATAGTCGTCGCCCTCAATAAATATATCAGGATTAGTGAATCCCTCAAACATATACCAGGGGCGGTCTTTGGCAGTTAATGTATCATATTTCATCTCAAGTTCAGCTATCGCTCTCAGGTGCGCTGCCTTTCGTTCATCATCTTTTCCGAAAAACATTTCTAATCTATTCTGCCCATTGATGTTAGCTTTGCAGTGCTGCTTTGTTGACATTAGGTCGATGAGAGCGAGTAAATGCCGTTTTGTGGGCTTAAGTTGCATTTCACTGCAATGCACGCCGTCATATCGGCAAATCTTGGGTTTGCCTAATGGAGCAATCCCAACCAAAGACAATATCGTTTGAAATGCTACATAATCGCTCTCAATACACTCCATAAGAGGACGAACTCTATAAATTGAACTGTTGTATTTTCCCATATAAGAATCCCATTAAAAGCTTTAAAAATTTAATTCTTCAATCTATCTATGTCTGAGCATTAGGTTTATACACAGCACCGATTATAAAACAATATGGTTTATTTGCTCCTCGCATAGACCCGAAGCATCAGCATAATATCTTTCATCTCTTCAAAGAAAACAGCCTGTTATAACATTAAAATAATGGCAATTTTCATAAGCATTTTCACTGACCGAACAACATTATGACATCATGATCTTGATGATCTCTGCGTCGGTTTTTCGCATACCCTGAGCTGCCAAACGGCTGACATTTCGTATCGTATTTTCAACACCTTTGCTGACAATGCCGTCACCGCCAAAGAATTGGCTACCCTCCCGGAACATCTGCATTCCCAAAATACCGGCCTCAACCGCCGAAGCAATTTTTGCGGCACAGCTTGCCTTTGCACCGTCGCAGATAACGCCTGAATTGATGGCAAGAGCATTTACCACCGTATGCGCAATTTCTCTGAATTTGCCGCCGTAAAGATATGTAATGCCTGCAGCGGCACCGCATCCTGCACTGATAACACCGCAGTAGGCGCTGAGAGGGCCTATGCCACTCTTTAAATGAAGTGTAACAAGATTGGAAACTGCCAAAGCTCTGTACAGTTGTTCTTCAGTTACCCCCAGCTCCTTTGCGTAAACAATTACAGGCACCGATGCGGTAATGCCCTGATTTCCCGAGCCTGAATTGATGACAACAGGCTTCTCACAGCCACCCATTCGAGCATCGGATGCTGCCGCAGCATAGGCTTTCGCACGGGTAAGCACGACATTTGGTCCTGTTTTCAGAAGAATTTGTCCTATTCGCGCTCCGTAGCTGCCTTTAAGGCCTTCTTGGGCGATATCCATATTGCAGGATATCTGTCTGTCAAAGATATCCTTCACATCTGCAATTTCCATAATATCAGCAAATTCCGCTATACTCTCTACAGTCAACAAATCTTTGTCAGCAGAAGTGTCAGAGGTATTATTTTCCGGACTTCGACTGTAAATAGTTTTCCCATCGTGTTTTATACTGACGATATTAGTGTGATCTCCCGATATTCGGCAGCTTGCCTCATTGCCGCCTCCGGCAACGGTGATGAAGATATCAAAGAGGGCCTCGGATTCCGATTCACGCACCGTGAAGCTTGCCTCTTGCAAATATTCGGCGATTTTTGATTGTTGCTCCCCTGTCACATGGCTGATGACAAGCAATTCAAGCTTTGGATCACCTGCAATAATGCCTGCCGCTGCAGCAGCCTCAAGACCTCTAAGGCCACCAGTGTTTGGAACCACCACGCTTTTTACATTTTTTATTATGTTTGCGCTGACACAAATATCAACATTTTCAGGCAGTGCCGTCAGTTCTCCGGCAGCGATTGCCGCAGCATAAGCTACAGCTATAGGCTCTGTACATCCCATGGCGGGAACCAATTCACGCTTTAGCAAATTCACATAGGAACTATAAATACGCTGCTCCATAAATTCACCTCTCAAAGATTTTTTGATATTATATCTTGAAGCAAAAAGTGTTGCAACTGCTGCCGTAGGGCATGCTGACGGAATTATTACCGAACGCAAGATATCTTCGGGAACATTCATAAGCTTTGCTATTAAAACCGATAAAACGGGGAAAAGCAGTAATCTTAAGAAGAGAACTACATAAATCTTTGCATTGGCAAAGGATTTTTTAAAATTGATTCCCACAAGATATGTTCCAAGTATCATCATCGAAAGGGGAGTATTAAGTCCTGAGATATAGATTACACTCTGATGTACCACATATGGCAGTTTTATTCTTAAA
>JAZUQN010000082.1:0-4874 GCA_045605745.1 Eubacteriales bacterium | reverse complement strand
ATATATTCGATATTTGCGCTGTCAAGAACCTTTGAAATTGTGTCAACGAGATAATCTCTTACATCACCTCTTGACAAATCGAGTATAAGCTGATTTCTTGCCTCGCTGCGCTCTCTATCTCCAACGTGTAGACACCAATCGGGATGAGCTTCATACAGTTTGCTTATAGGAGATACCATTTCAGGCTCAAACCAAAGGCCAAATTTCATACCCATGCCGTTTATTTCATCAACAAGCTCCTTTAAGCTTCTTCCGAGCTTTTTTTCGTTGACAAACCAATCTCCAAGAGAAGATTTGTCATTGTTTCTTTCGCCAAACCAACCATCATCAAGCACGAAAAGCTCAATTCCAAGCTCAGAGGCATCCTTTGCAATAGAGATCAGCTTGTCACCTGTAAAATCCATATATGTGCCTTCCCAGTTGTTGACGAGAAGGGGACGCTTTGATGTTTTGTATTTTCCACGGCAGAGATTGTATCTATAGAGCTTATGATATATTCTGCTCATTCCTCCAAGCCCCTCGTCGGAATATACCATAACAACCTCGGGAGCATAAAAGACCTCGCCACATTCCATGTGCCAACCAAAGTCGGTGTCCTCAAGGCCCATGATAACCCTTGTTTGAGAATACGCATCAACCTCTACCTGGGCAGAGAAGTTTCCGCTGTAGACAAAGCTGAAGCCGTAAGCATCTCCTGCTTGTTCTGTTGCGTTATGGTCGCAGAGAGCAACAAAAGGATTGTGATAATGGCTTGATGAGCCTCTCTTGCTCTTAATTTCTCTTATGCCATGCTCAAGAGGACGGCGCGCCACAGTGCGTTCTCTTGCCCAAGAGCCCCATAGACCAATCATATCCATATCCATTCGGTTAAAATGTACACAGGAGGAATATACCCTCTCAATTTCAAAGGGTTCATTTCCGGTGTTTTCAATTTTAACCGCTCTCGTTATTGCATTATAGTTGTTAAAAACACCATAATAGAGCGTTACAACAGCTCCGGTGTGTATATCCTCGGTGACGATTTCCAGGGTGTCGACTTCGCTATCGGTATTAGCATAAGTAGCAGGAAGACCGGGCAGTGAATATTTGCCTGAATAGATCTTATGTGATTTATATCTTATATCGGTTGATGCATTGCCGCAGGCAGCCCTTATCTGAAGGGCAGAAACCCGATAATCACCGGTGCCGTTAACAGAGTATTCCATTGGCATAATATCGGTTGAAAACGTGTCATCGCTTTTTACGGATTTTGCTCTCGGAGAATAGCTTACATCAACATTGTGTGGAATAAGAAAATCGATATTGGTGTCCTTTAGCTTTTTGCCATAGTATATATGCAAAAGATAATCTCCCTCGCTTATTTTAATTGCATATGTTGTGTTCTTTGTATCGAGCTTAAAGATTTTTCTGCTTTCATCATAGAATATTGGCATAAATTAATTTCCTTTCAGATGTATTATTTATTAAAACCTTATTTTCTCGGTTATATGTTTATTATAGCTACGGCATTGGGCAGTGATTTTTTAAAGCTGATGAGATCTAAGTCCAACCTGTTATCGGAAAAGCTGATATATATGGGATCCATATAAGGGTTTATTATCTGTATTCTCAGGTGATCTGCCTTGCTATCAATATATCCGGCCTTTATAAAAAGATCAATTATATTTCTCATCGTTATATCACCGCAGAAAACAACGGTATGATCAAAATCCTCAAAGCGCAGATTAAGAGCAACCGGATTTTTAATTTCGGGCTTATTGGTGATATCGGTCATATGATGTCCCCATCCACCCTCTGCAAAATAAAATACATCCTGTTTATGATATGCAAAAAACAGCTCACTTTTATTCTCTATTTCTTCAGCACAGCTTTTTTCTGTGTCTGTTGTAAACCAACCAACATTGGCCCTCGAATGATGTGGTTGAAAGATAGTAACAATGTCAAAACCGAGAGGTTCATAATAATCAAATTTTTCAAAAGCGTATCGAATAAGCTCCTTTACGCTTTTTTGATCATCAAAATAAAAAGCTTCCTCTCCGTAAAATTCATATTTTTGAATCATATCCTACCTCGTTTATCTGTAAGCGGTTAATACACTGATATTATAACACGAAAACAAACTCATTTCAAGAAAATCATTTGATTTTTTAATTATAATTGACAAATATGATTAAATATGGTATCATTGAAAAAAGAAATGGGGGGAAAAATAATGGTTAGAACAGAATATGGTTTGCAGATGTACTCGCTTAGAGACATAACAAAGGATTCAATGCGCATGGCTCTTGAAGAAGTTGCAAAAATGGGATATAAGTATGTTGAGTTTGCAGGCTTTTTTGATTATAATGCCGAGCAAATAAGGACATGGCTCGATGAATTTGGGCTTGTGTGCTCGGGAACTCACACGGGAATGGCTTTGATAGTGCCCGATAAAATTGACGAGACTATTCGTTATCATAAGGTGATAGGCTGCGAAAATCTTATTGTTCCCGGTTGCGATTGGAGTACGCCCGAAAAGCTGCAGGATGTTATTGACACGATAAATTTTGCTCAAAAGAAGCTGGCTGAAAACGGCATACGCTTTGGCTATCACAATCATTCAAAGGAGTTTTTCCCGAATGAAAACGGAACTGTTCTTGAGAATGTAATAATCGAAAATACTTCTGCTGAGCTTGAAATAGATACCTTCTGGCTTTTTAACGCAGGGATTGATGTTATTGATTTTCTCGAGACACACAAGGATAGAATCAGAGTTATCCATCTTAAAGACGGAATACCGTCTGAGGAGTGTAATAAGAATTTTGATCATGTACATGACGGTGTTAAAGGATTCTCGGTTGGATCGGGAAGAGCACCGATAAAGGCGGTCCGTGAGTGGGCAAACAAAAATGGGGTTCTTATGGTTATTGAGTCTGAGGGCCTTAATCCCACAGGACTTGAGGAGGTTCGCCGCTGCATAGATTATCTGCGCACCCTTGACAAATAATAATATTTATAATTAAAGGATATTTAACACGGACAACCTTCCTTTCCTCCGGGGCATTGCCTGCCTCGGAGGTTTTGTTTTGCTTCTTAAACGGGATCAGTTGTGCGTAGATTTTTTGCATTTTATTAAAATTTTTTTGATATTTTTGTTGGGAAGTATTGACAAACAGGTGAGAATAGTATATAATGTAACCAGAGGAAAAAAATTCCTTAATTGGCGATGAGGAGGGGCAAGACATGGTTTTTGTAAGCTTATCAAAATACGGTATGTACAAAAGTCATTTGAAAAATCCTCCCGATGCTTGGAGAGGACGATTAAAAATCAATTGATTTGCGTGCATACCAAATATAGGTGTGTGCGCTTATCAGGAATAGAAAATAATTGTTAATTGAATTATTAGTTTTAGAGGTTTAATTATGACAAAGCTTTTTGTGAAAAATTACAAGAGACTAATTTTTATTCTTTTGGCGCTTGTTCTTGTTTTTGCGTTTGTTGGCTGCGGAGATACGGCTGATGATGAGAAAACAAAGGAAACAGATGCAGTAGCTTATGTTGATCCTGACGATGATGGGAAAAATTTGCTTCCATCTTGTTATCTTTTCGCACATGATTTTATGCTTGAAAAGAGAGATTCGGATGAAAACTGTGTTTGGGATCACGGTGTAACACAGTCTGACGGCAATGTTGCATTGTACACTCCAGAAGGCAATAGATGTGGATTTTTGTTTAAACTCAAAAATGGTGATGAGCCTGTCGGTTATATTCAAGTAATGTTTTTTGATGATGGCAAGCTGTTCATTGAAGATTATTCTTATGAAAGCAAGGATTTAGGCTTCCTTGGCATAAATAATAACACAATTTATATAGGTGACGGTGAATATTTGAGAAAAAATGATAATGAAGATTTTTACCGATCAACCAGAACAGCCGCTACCTATACTTTGGAAGAAGTAGAATCAAATTTCAATGAACTCAAAGCAAAGTATAAATAACGCAAAAAATCATAACCACCCGTCAAACGGGTGGTTGTGATTTTTTATAGCACAAAGAGATTTAGTTGCCCAATCAGCGTGTTAGACACACGATATTTTTGTATGTAGTCTGCGACAGTATCATTAAAAATTTTTTATGTTTTATTTCTTATGTAAGCACTCCGTAACTTGTTCGGAGATTTGCTTCATTCCTAACTCAGTAGGATGACCATTTTCCTTGTCTATTTCTTTAAGACATAAATATTTAATTTCATTTTTTTCACAAGCTTCTGTGAAACCTTTGGTGATTTCTTGTTTTAAATCAGTGTTTATGATAACAAGTATATCTTCAACAACGCCTTTTGCTCTGTTGATTAGGTAGCAAAATGCAGGCAACACACACTTTAACTCATCAACAGTCCAATCTGAATACTTAAGGTTTCCAACAGGAGCATCTATCCAGGAATCATTTGTTCCTCCAAATATAAACATAGTGTTAATTTTATTTTGGATAAAAACTTTTTCATTTATATATTTATCAATTCTGCTGATAAACGATGATTCAACAGTAAGAGTTTCTCTTACCGTATTACAAATCGTTGAACCTGAAAAACTGTCATTAAGTATTATATTGAGGTTGTTTTCATTTGCCAACATATTCCACCAGGTTTTTTCCACACCCTTGACGATGGGATTTTCCTTTCTTTCATCACTATAATAAAAGCGATATCCTTTTGGTATATATCCCTCATAAGTTGAATAACTGTCACCCATTATAAATACGTTATTTTTATCTTTCATTTTTTACACCTTCCTTAAGTTTAATTATGTTTTCCTGACATAGTAGCACACAGCACTCGACATGCCCGGTGGCGGGGAACATATCAACAGGTGTTACCGCACCAATAAAATATCCC
>JAZUQN010000081.1:0-22977 GCA_045605745.1 Eubacteriales bacterium | reverse complement strand
GTGATGCTCGTAGTGCTCATGCTCGTGGCATCCGCAATCACAGTGCTCGTCGTGGTCGTGGTGATGCTCGTGGTGCTCATGCTCGTGGCATCCGCAATCGCAGTGCTCGTCGTGGTCGTGGTGATGCTCGTGGTGCTCATGCTTAAGTTCTTCCATTCGATTTTGAAGAGAATTCTTGCGCTCCATAGCATCAAGCATCTGCTTTCCGTCAAGCTTATCCCAATCTGTTGTAATGATGACAGCATCAGGATTATGCCGGCGAAGAAGCGCAACGGTTTCCTCGATTTTTTCATCCTTTGCGGTCGCCGTTCTGCTGAGGACTATGCAGCCGGCATTCTCTATCTGATCTCCGAAGAATTCTCCAAAATTCTTCATATACATTTTGCATTTGTTCACATCTGCAACGGTTGTAAATCCGCCAAGCACCGCATCCTCAGCTCCAATATTTTTCACAGCACGAACAACATCGCTCAGTTTGCCCACTCCCGAAGGCTCGATCAGTATTCTGTCAGGGTGAAACTCAGCAAGAACCTTTTTTAGAGCCTCTGCGAAATCTCCCACAAGAGAGCAGCATATGCAGCCTGAATTCATCTCCGTGATCTCTATACCGGCATCTCGCATAAATCCGCCGTCTATGCCAATTTCGCCAAATTCATTTTCAATAAGCACCAGCTTTTCGCCACAGTATGCTTCCTTTATAAGCTTTTTAATTAGCGTTGTCTTTCCCGCTCCGAGAAAGCCCGAAAAAATATCTATTTTTGTCATCAAATTCACCTCTGAAATTCATTATAATACATTATTATAAACCTATTCTAAAAAAATTTCAAGAGATTTACCAAAAGATTGTAAAATTCAATTTAAATTATCTGTCCTGAAAGTGCGCTGACAAAAAATTCATAATCATCTTTTTTAATAAGATAACAGAAGCTCTCCACTCCATTAGCGCGTTCAATTTTGAAAAGCTGAGGCAGCGCACTCATCCCATATTTTTCCCCGATTTCCGCAGCACCAAGAATCCCCTCGGGAACAACAAGACTTTTTGAATGATAGCGATAATAATTTGTTGCATCATAGAGACAAACTCTACCACTTTCCCATGATATTCCAACAATAATTTTTTCGCTCTGGCAAACTATATCACGGGTGGATATGGGCACATATTCAAATATATATATTCCCTCGGTGCACGCTGTTTCACTTAGGTCACCCTTATCCTTATCAAATCCCATTTCTGATAGGAAGGCGATTACCTTAGCTCTCGCAGCATCGGGCTCTATCTTATATTCCCCTTTTGGAAGATCAAAAAGGAATTGCATGAGATAACCACTTTTAGCACTGACCACTGCAGAAATATTCTTACCTTCTATATTGTAGGCCGGAATACTGCCATCCGCCTTCCTTGCTTTAAGCTGTGATTTTGCACCAAGGTATTTGCGTGCAGTTTTCAGAGCCTCCTTTTCATCAATGTTAGCCCCACCAATAGTTGAAAAGCCATCACCCTGAAAGCTTTTTCCTATCCCGTTTTCGTAAAAAAGGGTTTGGATGCCTGTATCAGAAAAAATCTGAAGCAACTCATCTCTAAAGGCCTTTTTATCCGTACTAAAAAACGGCAGAGCATATTTGACTATACGGTCAGCATATCCGGAAAGAATTTTAAAATCCAATTTATTTGGCCGCACAGAATCCCCCTCGGGGGCAACCCCACAAGCTATCGCATTTTGTGCAATTTCCGCCACTCCAGAAAGAAATTCAAAAAGCAATCTTCCCCCAGAGCCGCCCAGCTCGGTATATCCAAGAGCGCTCTCCGCAAGCAGTGCAAACGCCCTTATATCTGAAAGACACAATGTGCGCTCATTTTCCGTCACAAGCAAAAGCTTTTTTAAGCTGTCTGCAAGATTGGTCAGATTTTCGCTTCCGTCAAGAGAAGTCAACTCCTCATATGCCCGTTCACGCCTCAAAAAACGAATCTCAGTTCTCCTTGCCAAAAAAGCAAAGCCTGCTCCGATAAGTACAAATGCCACAAGGAAGCAGGCTATTCTTATTTGAAATTTATTAACAAAAATTCTCATATACCGTCCATCCTTTTTCCTTAGTTTTTGCCTAAAAAAACAGATCAAACCAAGAAAAATTACGGACATTTTGATATAAAAGGAAATTAAAGTGTGGCAAGCATTTCCTCCCTTATCATCATTGCAACGCCCATATCGCTTCGGGAACTTTTGCCGGTTTCAAAAAAGATCTCGGGCGGTGATGGTAGGGCAGAAAATTCCTTTTCCATCAGCTCAGGGAACCAGTCACTGAGCTTGTTTTCGGGGGAAGAAATAAATATTGCATCCGGACAGAGGACATATATAAGAGGCTTTAGCGCAAAGCTCAGTTGACGGCAAAATTCCTCTTCGTCAAATGTTCCGCCTGCTATAAATTTGTTCTTTCTTAGAGTTTTGCCGTTTTCACATAGAAGCGCACCAAAATCCGAGGGCTTTTTTAAAGTCCTGCCAAGCAAGGAAATACACCCGTGTATTTCTTCATCAATTGTTAGGCTAATAACGCAATCTCTTTTATCCGGCGGCAACTCCGACATTTCAGATGCTGCCGCGGCAGTTGATGAGGATGTTATTTTTGTTGGAGCAAAACCAAGAGATTTCTTCATTATATCCGCAATTTTAAGACCCAAAAGCCTACTCTCTCCGCTTGACAATAAAATGTCATTTTCACTATCATAGTCACCCTGAAGGCAAATACCGCTTCCAATAAGCTTTTTATCCATCAAATGCTTCATTAAAAGCGTACCTGTTTCCCTGAAAAAAATTATCAGATTATCCTCCGGAAAAAGGCTCTCATTATAAGGATATATCAAAGAATCAATGGCACAAAGGCTCATATCAAGGATAGATGCCCTGAATTTTGCGCCTGATATGTCCATAGTCAAAATGAAAAATTTATCGGAAATCGCAAGCATTCCTGCCCTTCTTCCCGCACTGCCCCTTGCCGGCTTTACCTGAGTTACAAGCCCCTCTTTCGTCAGCATATCAGCAACCTTACCAACTGTCATAAGGCTAAGCCCTGTTTTTTCGGAGATGCTTGCACGACTGATTCCTTTTGCACCTGCTATCTCCCCAAAAATAGCTCTCGTATTCTCATTTTTAATATTTGATTGGCTAATACCCTCTCTTGTCGACACGATTTTCATATTCTCCTTTAATTTTTAAATCTTCTTCGACATCCTTTAATAATTATATATGTTTTTCCCTCTGATGTCAAGGCGAAAGCTGTCGAAGAAAAAAATAATTCTTATAAAAACGCATTTTAAAATATATTTAATAATTTGTGCTTGACATTGACAAATTCTGATATATAATATATATGTGAAAATTTTTGCTTTTATTTATATAATGCAATCGGAGGTCTGTAAAACAATGAGAAAAACAAAAATCGTATGCACAATTGGTCCTTCCTGTGAGGATGAGAAAACAATAACAGAGATGTGTCTTGCAGGCATGAATGTTGCCCGTCTCAACTTCTCTCACGGCTCAAAAGAGGATCATTTGAATAAAATAAATATCATCAAAAGTGTCAGAGCAAAGCTTAATATGCCCATTGCAATTCTTCTAGACACAAAAGGCCCGGAATACCGAATCGGCACATTTGAAAACGGCAAGATAATGCTGGAAGACGGCGACACCTTCACCTTTACAACAGATGAAATAGTTGGAACAAAGGAAAGAGTTTCTGTCAGCTACAAGGGTATGATAAATGACCTTGAAATCGGAGATAAAATTCTTCTCTGCAACGGTCTTGTTCATTTTGAAGTTACAGAGCTTAAGGGCTCCGATGCTGTTTGCCGAGTGCTTATCGGCGGCGAGCTTTCAAACAGAAAAAGCATGAGCTTTCCAAATAAAGTGCTCCAGCAAAAGTATCTCAGCGAGCAAGACAAAGAGGATATTGCATTTGGCGTTAAGAACGGCGTCGATTTCATTGCCTGCTCCTTTGTTTCCTCTGCACAGGATCTGATTGACGTAAAAAATTATATTGCAGAAATTGGCGGCTCGCAGGCGGATATAATTGCGAAAATAGAAAATCAATCCGGTGTTGACAATATAGAGGCTATTTGCCGTGAGTGTGACGGAATTATGATCGGCAGAGGTGATATGGGTGTTGAAATACCGTTTGAAGAACTGCCGGCAATTCAAAAGCATCTCATAACCACCTGCCGTATGCTTGGCAAGAGAGTTATAACTGCAACAGAAATGCTTGAAAGCATGATAAACAATCCTCGTCCCACAAGAGCCGAGATCAGCGATGTTGCAAATGCCGTTTATGACGGAACAAGCGCAATTATGCTTTCAGGCGAAACCGCAGCCGGAAAATATCCGGTACTAACGGTTCAAACCATGTCGAAAATAGCAGAACAAACAGAAAAGGCAATTCATTATGAAAAGAGATTCCACACAAACGAATTCAAGATAAAGAACACAGTTGATGCTCTTTCTCATTCAACCTGCGGAATGTCAATTGATATTGGGGCAAAGGCCATTGTTGTGTGCACAAGAACAGGAGTCACTGCAAGAATGGTGTCCAGATTCCGCAGCCCCGTTGACATTATTGGACTTACAACAAATGAAATCACTTGGAGAAAGCTTGCGCTTTCTTGGGGCGTCATGCCAATGATGGCAGAGGAATTCAACTCCACAGATGTGCTTTTCTATACTGCAAAAAAGATAGCACGCTCAGCTCTGCCTCTTGTAAGCGGCGATAATATTCTTATAACCGGTGGCATTACAAACGGCGACTCCGGAAACACAAGTCTTATAAAGGTTGAAACTATATAAATTTTAAAATGAGTTGGCTTGCATAGCAAGTCAGCTCATTTTTTACTTATGAATAAATTTTGATTTATCGGGGAGATGTATTTTCACAAAAAATAGCACACTGCGAAAATTCTGCTTAGCAATCGATTATCACAGACGAGAGCAGTGTGCGGTTCATCACACCCTTTTTGCGCCGTGCTTTTTGGCGCAAAAAGGAAGAATAGAGTGATGCACAGCTCCCTTAGAAAATGCAGGATTGCATTTTCGCAGGAGCGTTGGCTACATAAGGAAAGGAGTCCTTAGAGGGAAAAGTAGTTTCCCTCTAAGTGTCTTTTGCGGCGAGTCTTGACGGTTTGCTTGCAAACGGCGGTGTTTAGCCGCCGGCAAACTCGCAGCGAGCTTTCTTGCGCTCCTTTTGGGGCATGCCAAAGGAAGTGCCGCTCGGGACATTTCGCCTCTGCGGAGGCGACGAGGCGACAACGCAGGCTCCCAAAAACTTCCCCAAAAGTTTTATCAAAACTTTTAACAAACTCCCCGATAAATCAATTTTTCCCAAAAAAGGAAAGAGCCGATTTGCAATCGAATCAGCTCCTTATCGTTATGACCACTTTATACCTTTGCCCTTTTTCTCAAGTGTTACTCTGAGAAAATATCCAAGCACACCGCAGGAAATCAGTTCTCCAAGCCCAACCGTAAACATAAAGAACGGCAATGTGCCTTCAATGGCATAAGCATAGACTAAAACAAATGGTACGATCACCATATTTGATAAAATAGGCGGCAACAAGCACAGCCCCCTATGTTTTCTCAGCAAATATGTTCCAAGAGCACCTAAAAGGGTTGCAAAGCTACCGAAAACAATATCCCAAATAACACATCCAGAAATAAGATTTGATATGAGACACCCAACAAAAAGCCCCGGAACCGCCGCAAAGGTAAACACCGGCAAAACCGTCAAGGCCTCAGAAAAACGCAGTTGAATCGCAAAATTGGCAAGTCCAAGCGAATTTGCCAGCATTGTCAGAACAACATACAGCGCAGCAATTATCGAAGCCTGCGCCAAAAACACAACACTTTTCTTTTTCATTTTTAAACTCCTTTAGTTTTGTTTTAGGTGAGGAAGGTCTCGAACTCACCAAATTATGTATATCAATCACTATCGTGAATTATTGTTTTTAAATGAAAAAAATCCGCTGACCGCAAGCATTATTATGGAAACAGCAAAAGAAATTGGGAGACAATTATCGGTAATATAAAGTAATCCGTAAAATGGGGACATCACAAGAGAACAAAGAAGCAAAAAGGTATTATATTCGATCTTAAATATCCCCACAAAAACAGCCGTCAAAATGCAAAAGGTCATCAGCGCAAAGTATCCAAAAATAAAAAGCTGAATGCTCCGCTGTCCCAAAATATGAGAAATGATAAAAGCTGCCGCAAATATAAGGACAAACAAAAATGTTGCTGCCAAGGTTGCCGGACTGCTTTCATCGCTAACCATTATAAAAAAAGAGATAATGAGTATAAAGGAAATCAAACAGGATATGCCTATAATACCTATCAATTTTCTCATATTTAGCATATCCTCACCACCTTTTTGATATTTTAACACAAAAAATGTCTTTTTGCAAGTAGCAGGCGGAAATTTGTTGACAAGCGCCACCAATTGTTGTATAATTCTATATTGTGGGCTTCTTTTTTAATTTAAGGAGATGGACTATGAAATTATTATTTAAACAGCGGCTGTTTTCTTGGTTTGACAGCTACGATATATATGACGAGAATGGCAATATTATGTTTAAGGTTGAAGGTAAATTTGCCTTAGGACACAGGCTTAATATATATGACAAAAATGGAATTCATATTGCCACGCTATGCGAAAGGCTTTTTACTTTCTTGCCAAAATTTGAAATATATATTGGAGAAGCCTATGTGGGTGAGATAGTGAAAGAGTTTACCTTTTTCAAGCCCAGCTTCACTGTTGACTTTATGGGCTGGACCATAGATGGCGATTTTTTTGAATGGGATTATGATATAACCTGTGCAAATCAAACTATAGCAACAGTTTCAAAAGAGCTTTTCAATTTTACCGATACCTATGTTATCGATGTCGTAAATCCCGCAGATGCACTTGGTGCACTGATGGTAGTGCTTGCCATTGATGCCGTGAAATGCAACAAAAAATAACGATGAGGAGAATGAAGATGATAAATAGAATAAAAGAACAGGCTGCATTAGCCGCAAAAGAGCTGCTTAATGCAGCAGAGATAAAAAAAGGCCAGATACTTGTTGTTGGATGCTCATCCTCAGAGATCATAGGCGAAAAGATCGGCAAAGGTTCAAGCCTTGAAAGCGCAGAAGCCGTCTTTTCTGCAATATATGAAGAAACCGAAAAACAAGGAGTTTATCTCGCCGCCCAGTGCTGTGAGCATCTTAACCGAGCCATTATAATTGAAAAGGAATGTGCAGAAAAATACGGTCTTGAGTGTGTTTGCGTTGTTCCCTTTCCAAAAGCAGGCGGCTCCTTTGCCACAACTGCATATAGATCCTTCAAAGAGCCTGTTGCAGTGGAAAGTATAAAAGCACACGCAGGACTTGACATTGGCGGCACTCTCATAGGTATGCATCTCCGTGCCGTTGCGGTTCCGGTTCGCCTTTCAATAAAAAATATTGGTAAGGCAAGTATTCTCTGTGCAAGAACAAGACCAAAATATATCGGCGGCGAAAGAGCCCATTATTCGCTGTGAACAGCTATACGAAAATGAAGAACGGGTCAGGTGTTTTCTCTTTGCCAATAACGCATGATGCTTCGATCTCAGATTTTGTTGCCATAGACCTTGAAACCACAGGACTTGGGCGAACAGAGGACATAATCGAAATCGGTGCTATAAGGGTGAGAGACGGCAAAGCAGTTAAGCGTTTCGGCACGCTTATAAGACCTCGAAAGCCCGTTCCCGGACTGATCGAAGGAATAACCGGCATATCTAATGAAATGCTTGAGGACGCCCCCGAAATTGAGGAGGTATTGCCGGATTTTTTGCGCTTTATCGGCAATGATACTCTGCTTGGACATAATATAGTATCCTTTGACAGCAAGTTTATATGCCGCGAGGCCGAGCATATTGGCCTCATTATAAAAAATCCGCTTTTTGACACACTTACATATGCACGCAAGCTGAAAAAGCAGACCGATTTTTTGCCTAAAAGCCTGAGTCTCACCTGCCTATGCCAACTTTGGGGTATAGAAAGAGCAAAAAGCCATCGTGCCTATGACGACGCTTTGGCAAACATTAAGGTCTTTTACTATTTGCGTGCCCTTGAAAAACATATTAACGAAAATGAAAGAAAAACTTTGGACTAAAAATTTTTCTCTGCTTATACTTGCCACGTCACTCGGATGCATAGGCGGAATTGCCGGCAGCTTTGCCCTTTCATTCCTTGTATTTGATGAAACAGGGAGCACACTTGCGGCAGCTGTCGTTATTGCTATAGAGGTCATCCCCTATATTTTTCTGCCTGCCATTGCCGCCCCTTGGATGGACCGCTTGCCCCGAAAACCTTTCCTTGTTTTCGGCGACCTTATAAACGGTGTCCTTTTTGCGGCGGCAGGTATATATATGCTGAATTTTGAATTCTCATATACCGGCTATCTCGCCTTTTCTCTTCTCCTGTCATGCCTCAATTCCTTTGACCAGCTTGCATATGACAGCATCTATCCAAACATAATTCCAAAGGGTATGGAGCAGAAGGGGTATGCCGTTTCTTCAATGCTGTACCCTGTCCTGAATGTAATAATTACTCCAATAGCTGCAATTCTGTATGATAAAATCGGCGTTGCGTGGATACTCATTGCCCAAGGTGTTTTCTGCGCACTTGCTTCGTTTAGCGAGAGCTTTATAAAAATAGAAGAAAAAAGCCGTATGGAGGGCGAAAAATATTCATTATCTCGCTGGTGGCAGGATATAAAGGACGCTGTCGCTTTTCTAAAAAAGGAGCGAGGACTTCAGCGCATCTATTCCTATGTTGCAGTTACAAACGGTGTTGCCGGCGGAACATATCCGCTGATAATTGCATTCTTCCGCACGACCCCCGGCTTTTCTCCTGCCCTGTATTCCTTTTTTTCTGTTGCAGAATTTTTAGGCAGGTCTATCGGAAGCATTGTGCAATATAAAGTTAAGGTAAAAAAGGAACACAAATTTCCCTTTGTATTTTTCGTATATCAGTTCTATGATATTATGGATATGATATTGCTCTGGCTTTCATATCCCCTTATGCTGATAAACAGAGCGTTCTGTGGATTTCTTGGAAGCAACAGCGCAACGCTGCGACAGGCTGCTGTTCAAAGCTATATTCCCGATGAATTTCGCTCTCGCATAAACGCCTTTGAAACTATGCTCTGCACAGCGGCTTCAAGTGTTTTCAGCCTTATCTGCGGTGCACTTGGCGAGCTGCTTGACTACAAGATCTGCATGACAGTATGCGGTGCTATTCCGCTTTTATGCAGTTGGATATTCATCTGGTTTGGCCGCGGCCATGTGAAAAAGATCTATGAAGCAGAGAAGGAAGAAATTTCATAATTAATCCTATCACGAGCACCGAATTTGCCAATATTGCAAATTCGGTGCTTCCCTTTTTAGAATTGTCAAATGCCGCAACAACAGGAATACATGATTCCGGAAGAGACGGATCGATCAGCTTGATATACACCATCATCGAAGCTGCAGACAAAACTCCCTGCAGAAGCTTGGCGGCAAAATATGGAGCAAAGCTGATGCGCTCTCCATGGCAAATGGCTATAACCTGAAAATGAACCGACAGCCCCGACCATCCACATATAAGGGCTGTAATTATCATTCCACTTTCCTTTGGAAGAAGCTTGGCAGCCTCACCGCAGGCACCTGTCATTTCAAAAAAGCCATATACAAGTGTTTTCAAAACCTGCCCCGATCCAAAACTCTCAAACAAGGATAAGAGCGCTCCCACCATTGAAGCAAAAAATAAAACAAGTGCACATACATTCAGCATTGATATTGCCGCTTCTGAGATAACCTTTTGAAAAACTCTAACCCCTGCAAACTCTGTTTGAGAGGACTTTTCATTTAAAAAGTTATCTTTTTCAGGCATAATAAATCTAAAGATCACACCAACCAAAATTGCACTGAAAATCTGTATCACATATAAAACCACGCCAAAATCAGGACAGGACCACAGAGCATTTCCCAGTGCACTTATAAGAAATCCCGAGCTCGGATTATTTGAAAAGGTGAGCAGCCTTACAAGCTCTCCTTTCCCTATTTTTCCACTGTCATAAAGCCTTTTGGCGGTTGCCGCTCCAACAGGAAATCCACATAATGCCCCCATAAGGGGTGCGGCACTTCCGGCTCCGCTTATGCCAAAAAGCTTTCGCATGGGCAAAGCGAATATTTTTGAAAGCAGATCGGCCACGCCAAGCTCAACAAAAAGTCCCGAAATCACCATGAAAGGAAAAAGCGAAGGGATAACCGTCTTTGCGCAAAGCTGAAGTCCCTGCCTTGCATAACCAATGGCAATATCAGGATTGAGCAAAAGCGTTATAAAGGTGCAAAGGCTAAGGAACAAAAGAACAAATGCCGAGAGCTTTAGCCTTCCCTTAACAATATCTATCGTCATTATGTCCTCCGATAAAGCATAGAATATAAAAACATTAGATTTTATGTTGCTGTGAGAATCTATATGCACGGCAAAGGGGAGGCATAATGGAAAATAGGGAAAAGCATAAAGGCAAGGCTTTTTTTGAAAAAATCAAAGAAAAATTTACTGAGGACCTTGATATACCTGCTGATATCTCAGACGGTGGATGCACCATTGAGCTTCGTGGAAGAGGAGAGGCATATGTTGGCGGATGCAGAAGAATAGAAGAACTAACAAATGAAAAAATTAAGCTTAAAATGTCTGATTTTGACATTATCATCTTAGGAGAGGAATTAGAATGTCCCGGATTTGCCGCCGGAAGAATTGCCATATCGGGCAAGATCACAAGCGTCACTTATGAAACACGGAGGTACTGAATGTCACGCCTTGTAAAAATAAAAAATTCTATTTTCGGATATGCAATAATATCTTCTAAGGCTGAAAACGCTTCAAGCATCTTAAACTTATGTATGCGTATGCGCATTCCATATGAAAAAATGAAGCTTGATAAAAATTCCGTTGTTCTCAAAATGACAGTTCATACAGCAAGGAGAATTGAAAAAAAACTGAAAGAAGTAGGAATAGAATTTGAAAAAGATGAGGGTGGTGTCCCTCACTTCCTTAGCCGATACAAAAAACGATGGGGCATATTGATTGGCGGCATTATTATGTTGACCCTTGTATATCTTTCCACAAATTATGTTTTTGACATAAGAGTTAGCGGAAACAGTAAAATGACTGCCTCTGATGTTAAAGCTGAACTATCTGCCGTGGGCTTTGAAATAGGCTCAAAAATTGGAAAACGCGATGTAGATGAAATTGCAAACTCCCTACTCATAGATTCTGAAAACATTGCTTGGATGAGCATCAATATGCACGGAAATGTTGCTTATGTAGAGATAAGAGAAAAGCAGGACAGAAAATCCCTTCAAAGCGAAAATCTATCTTCTGTGGCTAATATAACCGCAAAATGCGATGGGGTTATAGAATATCTTGAGGTTTTCCGTGGAAGTCCTGCGGTTAAAGAAGGTGACAGCGTTAGAAAAGGAGAGCTTCTTATAAGCGGCATCTCAGAAAATAAGGACGGCGAATACCGAACCGAGCGCGCAATGGGAAGAGTCTTTGCAACAACCAGTCATGAATTTTCGGTCAAAATCCCCCTTGTTTATGATAAAAAAGTGCTCTCAGACCCGGTTTGCACAAAAAAAACCATAAAATTTTTCTCAAAACATATAAATATTTTCAGAAACTATGGAAATTTAGGGGTGAATTGTGTTAAAATAGAAAAGGAAGATTCTTTTTCTCCTTTCGGTATGCCATCTCTTCCATTCAGTATCATTTCGGAAATGACATCTTCATATGAAACCGTAAATGCAAATCGCAGTGTAGAAGATGCCTCACAGCTTGCATTTTTCGAGCTTCAAAATCTCATTGAGGCAGAGCTGTGTGATGCTGATCTTTTGAGAAAAACCATAACAACCGAAATAAGCGAAAATGAATTTTTGCTAAGCTGTACCGTTATATGCTCACAGAACATAGCAGTCAGCACACCATTTACAGAAGAATAAAAGTAAACTAAGCGGGGTTAATATGCAAAAGCTTGTAAGACTCACCTCTGGTGAATTGATATCAAAAATATTCGGAAGCTATGATGTAAATGTTAGGCTAATAGAAAAAAGGCTTGGCATTGATATTGCATCCCGATCAGATGCCGAGGGCGATGCTGTTCTGCTTGATGGCGAGGCAGAGGGCGTTGCCGGTGCGGAAAAAGCAATCAAGTATCTTTCAAAAATTGCCGCTTACAATGACGACATAAGTGATAGTCAGGTGAATTATGTCCTTGATATGATTGAGGACGGAAGAGAAAATGAGTTGATATCCCCCGGTGATGATTGCATTTGCATCACCACCAGGGGCAAACCGATAAAAGCAAAAACAATAGGCCAAAAGCAATATGTTGATGCCATTAAAAAGAACACTATTGTGCTTGGCATCGGTCCTGCCGGAACAGGCAAAACATTTCTTGCCGTTGCAATGGCAGTTAAGGCTCTTAGGGACAAGCAAGTGAACAGAATAATTTTGACAAGACCTGCTGTTGAGGCAGGCGAAAAGCTGGGCTTTCTGCCCGGCGATCTCCAGAATAAGATCGACCCCTATCTCCGCCCACTTTATGATGCACTTTATGAAATGATGGGTGCGGAAAATTATCAAAAACATCTTGAGAAAAACACTATAGAGGTTGCCCCTCTTGCTTATATGAGAGGAAGAACCCTTGACGATTCCTTTATAATTCTTGATGAAGCCCAAAATGCAACTCCGGAGCAGATGAAAATGTTTCTGACTCGACTAGGCTTCGGCTCGAAGGCTGTTGTCACAGGAGATCTAACTCAAACCGACCTGCCATTTGGAAAAAAGAGTGGTCTTGCTGAGGCAGTGAAAATTCTCGGAGGAATCGAGGATATCGCAATTCATTCATTCACCGATCGGGATGTTGTTCGCCATAGGCTTGTGCAAAAAATAATCCTTGCCTATGACAAATATGAAAGAAAAGCCGCAGAGAAAGCGTCAGAAGCAAAAAATCAAAGAACCTATAAAATAAATAAGTGAGGTAGTAAAATGGAACTTAAGATATATTTTGAAAATCAGCAGGATAAAGAAAAGGTAGACTATGAGCTGAAGCTCCTTTTGCGCCATGCAGTGCTTGAAACTCTTGAATATGAAGGACATGATAAGATAACAGAGGTTTCCATCACCTTTACAAACAATGAAAAGATACATCAGCTGAATAAGCAATATAGAAATATAGACCGCCCAACCGATGTGCTCTCCTTCCCTCTCCTTGATTTTGAAGGTGAGGAGGATAACTTTATGCCCTCCGAGCTTGAAACAATGCTTGGAGATATAGTCATTTCTCTTGAAAAGGCGAGAGAGCAGGCAGAAGAATATGGACATAGCTATGAAAGAGAGGTTGCCTTTTTGTGTGTTCATTCAATGCTTCATCTGCTTGGATATGACCATGAAAAATCAGAAGCGGACGATGCGGATATGCGCTTAAGACAAAGAATAATTATGAACGGCCTTGGCCTTTAAGGAGCAGAACATGAAAAAGACAGGATTTATAGCAATAGTAGGCAGACCAAATGTTGGAAAATCAACACTTATGAACGCAATTTTAGGTGAAAAGGTTGCCATAGTTTCAAGCAAGCCCCAAACGACAAGAAATAGGATCATCGGTATACATACCACCGGTGAAAATCAGTTTGTTTTTCTTGACACGCCCGGCATCCATTCACCAAAAAATAAGCTTGGTGACTTTATGGTTGGTGCGGCAAACAGCTCAATGCGTGACAGTGACGCAGTTATACTTGTTGTTGAGGCCGGCAAGCCCGTAACAAGCGTTGAAGAAAATGTTATAGCATATATTAAGAAAACAGATTCTCCCTCTATAATTGCTATCAACAAAACCGATCTTGTTGATGCTGTTACGGTTGCCGAGACAATTAAGACCTATGCCGCCCTTCATGATTTTACAGCCTTTGTTCCAATGGCGGCAAAAAAAGGAAACGGCGTTGGAGCTGTTCTTGATGAATGTGAAAAATTCCTTGGCGAAACAGACGCATTCTTCTTTCCCGACGATATCGCAACCGATCAGCCCGAGAGAGTGCTTGCTGCCGAGATAATAAGAGAAAAGATATTGCGAACTCTTAATAAAGAAGTTCCTCACGGAACAGCAGTTGTTATAGAAGAATTTAAGGAGGAGGGCAAGCTCCTGCGTATAAGAGCAGAAATCTTCTGTGAAAAAGCTTCTCACAAAGGGATTATCGTTGGCAAAAAGGGTGAGGCTCTTAAGCTTATCGGAACAAGGGCAAGACAGGATCTGGAAAGGATACTTGGTGCCAAGGTATATCTTAATCTTTGGGTAAAGGTGAAAGAAAATTGGCGTGACAGCGTAGCAGCCGTCAGCAACTTCGGATATAAACCCGGCGAGGAATAATTTTTAGGAGGGATGAGCAATGGTCTATAGCACTGACGGTCTTGTTTTGCGCGAGATTCCTGTTGGCGAGCACGATAAAATACTTACATTGCTCACTCCCCTTGAAGGTCAAATAGCCGTTTCTGCAAAGGGTGCCCGATCCTCACGCTCAAAGCTCGGCCCTGCCACAAAGCTGTTTACATACGCCAACTTTGAGATATATAAAAAGGGCGAATACCGATATGCAAAGGACGCTTCTGTAACAGAACCCTTTTTTGGGCTTTCGGAAGATATAGAAAAAATGGCCCTTGCCTCATATTTTTGCGAGATAGCACAGGACATAACCGGTGAGGGAGTCTCCTCTGTTGACATACTGCGTATGACACTCAATTCCCTTTTTGCTATTTCAAAGGGACTTTATCCGCTGCCCATAATAAAGGGGGTATATGAGCTTCGTGCCGCAGGCTTTTCAGGCTTTATGCCGGACCTTGAGAGATGTGCAGTGTGCGGCACAGAAAAGCTCTCCACCGCTATGCTTGATGTTATGAACGGCTGTGTTTATTGCGACAAATGTGCGGACAAGCATCTCTCAAATTCTCAAAAGGAGATGTATGAGCATCCTGAGCTTGAGGAGAGAATTATATATTGCAGAATGACAGCAAATACACTTGCCGCTATGAGGTATGCGCTATATGCGCCGCCCGCAAGGATGTTCTCTTTTGATTTGAAGGAAAAGGAAGAGATTGGATATTTTGCCCATGCCGCTGAAACCTATCTTCTGCACCATCTCGAAAGAGATTTTAACACTCTGAATTTTTATAAATCACTATTTTAAGGAAAAATATGAAAATAACCGAAAAAACACTCAGAACACTTGAATTTGATCGTATTCGTGAAATGCTTTCCGACTGTGCGCTGACAGATGGGGCAAAGTCTCTTGCCGCCAATCTGATGCCCTCAGACGATGCCGATAATATCCTCAGACGCCAGCGCTTCACCACAGATGCAAGAGCTCTTATGGATATAAAGGGGATGCCGCCATTCGGCGATATCCACGATGTGGGGGATATATGTGAAAGAGCGGAAAAAGGAGCTGTGCTCAGTACAAGAGAGCTTCTTAACACCGCCTCTCTTCTGCGCTCATCCCGTATGCTTCTTGAATATATCAGAAATAACAAAACAAAAGAAACATCGCTTGATGAGATCTTTGAGCGACTTTTGCCTGCAAGAGCTATTGAAGACAAAATAACAAGGACAATCATTTCCGAGGATATGATTGCAGACGAGGCAAGCCCAAATCTTGCAGACATCCGCCGAAAAATGAGGAATGCAAACAATAAGATAAAGGAAACTCTCCAAAAATATGTTGGCGGATCACATTCAAGATTTCTCCAGGAAAATATCGTTACAATGCGAAACGGCAGATATGTTGTCCCGGTCAAGGCAGAGCATAAAAATGAGATCAAGGGTCTGCTTCATGATTCCTCAGCATCGGGAGCAACTCTTTTTATCGAGCCTATGGCGGTTGTTGATGCAAACAATGAGCTGAGAGAGCTGCAATCAAAGGAGCAGCACGAAATAGAGAGAATTCTTTATGAGCTTTCAGGTGAGGTTGCAAAGGTTTCGCATAACCTTATGCTAAATTACAGAAACATAACCGAGCTTGCCTTTATTTTTGCCTGTGCATCTCTTTCAGAGCGAATGAATGCAATAGGTCCAAGACTATCGGGTGACCGTTCAATGACACTCACCCACGCAAGACACCCTCTGATACCAAAAGAACGTGTTGTTCCCATCGATGTCCGCATCGGAGGTGAATTTGACACACTTGTTATAACGGGTCCAAACACCGGCGGAAAAACAGTTACTCTAAAAACGCTGGGACTATTTGCGCTTATGGCACAGTCAGGCCTCCACATCCCTGCTGAAGAGCCTTCAAGCGTTTGCATATTTGATAATATTCTTGCCGACATTGGCGATAAACAAAGCATTGAGCAATCGCTTTCAACCTTTAGCTCACATATGGTGAATATCGTGTCTATCGTTGATGGAATGACAAAGGATTCTCTGGTGCTTTTCGACGAGCTTGGCGCAGGAACAGACCCAATTGAGGGTGCAGCACTTGCCGTTGCAGTTATCGAGGATGTAAGAGCCGCCGGTGCGCTCTGTGCTTCAACCACACACTATGCCGAGCTCAAGGCATATGCGCTTGAAACCCCCGGTGTTTGCAATGCCTCCTGCGAATTTGATGTAAACACGCTAAAACCAACATACAAGCTTATAATTGGCACTCCGGGCAAATCAAACGCCTTTGCAATTTCCGAAAAGCTTGGACTGCCCGAAAGGATACTTGAAAGAGCAAAGGAACAGGTCAGCACTGATAACAAGAGATTTGAAGATGTTATTGAAAAGCTGGAAAAAAGCCGGATAGATATGGAAAAAGCACGCATAGAAACCGAACAGATGCGTGCCGATTATGAAAAATTTAAGGAAGAATCAGAAAAAATAATTTCAAGACGCTTGCGAGAAAGCGAACATGAAACCGAAAAGGCAAAGGAAAAAGCCTCTGCTATGATCAGAAGCGCAAAGGCTTCAAGCGATTATATTCTTGAAGAGATGACCAAGCTGAAAAAGAAGAGAGATTCTGAAAATCTCGGTGAGCATCTCCTAGCAGCACGAAAGAGCGTGAGAGATCACCTGCGTAAGAACGAAAGCAAATTTGACCCAATAGAACAAAGAACAAACGAAGAATACGTTTTGCCCAGACCTCTGAAAAAAGGCGACGAGGTGCTTATTGTCAGTATAAACAAAAAGGGATTTATTCTGGATGACCCCGAGGGCAAAGATCAGGTCAATATTCAGGCAGGAATCCTTAAAACAAGAGCTAAAATTTCCGATCTACAGCTTATCGAAGGCTCGATAACCATAACCGATGCAGAGAAAAAGCAGAAGGCTGTAAACGACTACAAGCTGACCGTAAGCAGAAACTTCAGAAGCGAAGTCGATCTTCGCGGAATGATGGGAGACGAAGCTTGGTTTGTCGTTGACAAATATCTTGATGAGGCTCTTGTGGCCGGCATACACTCTGTTCGTTTGATTCACGGCAAAGGAACTGGTGCTCTTCGCAAAGCTTTATGGAATTATTTAAAGGGCGATAAGCGAGTTGCCGCTTATAAAACCGCTGAATATGGCGAGGGAGATTTTGGCGTTACTATTGTGGAGCTGAAATAGCTCAGCAAGCAAAATGTAAAAATCTCTTATAACTATGTATCAAAATCTGCCAAAATACAACTGAAATTCTAAAAATCTCTTGATTATTGCCGGATTTGTGGTACAATATATAGGTAGTTTATTAATTTTGGAGGATATATAAATGAACAAACTTGAAAAAATTGCAGGTTTTGCCGGCATTGAAGGTCCTGTGCTGACCATTGTTATGGATGGCGTTGGTATTGCACCGAATACTGTCTCAAATGCTGTTGCAACCGCCTATACCCCAACTCTTGACGCCCTCATGGCAAAATATCCTATGGTTTCTCTGAAGGCTCACGGCACAGCTGTCGGTCTGCCATCCGATGATGATATGGGTAACTCTGAGGTTGGTCATAATGCTCTTGGCGCAGGACAGGTTTTTGCACAGGGTGCAAAGCTTGTTTCTCAGTCTATTGAAAGCGGAAAAATGTTTGCTTCCGGCACATGGAGTGAACTTATCTCAAATGTTAAGACAAATGCTTCAACACTACATTTTATCGGTCTTTTTTCAGATGGCAATGTTCATTCTCATATAGATCACCTTAAAGCAATGCTTTCTCAGGCGAAGAAAGAGAATGTAAACAAGGTTAGAATTCATATTCTTATCGACGGCCGTGATGTTGGCGAAACAAGTGCACTTGATTATATTGAGCCTTTTGAAGCATTCATTTCTTCCCTTCGTGCCCCCGATTTTGATATCAGAATCGCAAGCGGCGGCGGAAGAATGAAGATCACTATGGATAGATATGAGGCAGATTGGAGCATGGTTGAACGCGGTTGGCAGACCCATGTTCTTGGAGAGGGCAGACAGTTCTGCTGTGCGGCAAAGGCAGTTCAGACCTATAGAGATGAGCTTCATGTAATCGACCAGGATCTCCCCCCCTTCGTTATTGCGGAAGATGGCAAGCCCATTGGCACAATTGAAGATGGTGACAGCGTTATATTCTATAACTTCCGTGGCGACCGTTCAATTGAAATATCCAAGGCATTCGAGGATGAAGGCTTTGATAAATTTGACAGAGTTCGTTTTCCTAAGGTTGTTTATGCAGGTATGCTTGAATATGACGGTGACCTCCATATTCCACACAAATATCTTGTGTCCCCTCCTGAAATTACAAACACAATGGGCGAATACCTTGTGAACACAGGCATTTCTCAGCTTGCAATCTCCGAAACTCAGAAATACGGTCATGTAACCTATTTCTGGAACGGTAATAAGAGCGGCAAATTCTCCGAGGAGCTTGAAACATATATCGAGATTCCATCCGATGTTGTTCCCTTTGAGCAGAGACCTTGGATGAAGTGTGCAGAAATCACAGATAGACTCATTGAATGTCTTGAAAGTGGAAAATATAAGTACCTCCGTGTAAACTTCCCTAATGGAGATATGGTCGGTCACACGGGAAATCTTGAAGCAACAATATGCTCCATGGAAGCTCTTGATCTTCAGCTTGAAAGAATCCTCAAGGTGGTAGATAAGCTTCACGGTGCGGCTCTTATAACAGCAGACCACGGCAATGCAGACGAAATGTATGAAATGGACAAAAAGACCGCTCAGCCAAAGGCAGGCAAGGACGGTTCTTATAAGTCCAAGACAAGCCATACTCTTAACAGAGTTCCTTGCATTATCTATGATAACTTTAGCGCAGATAAATATACCGTTAAGGCAGACGAGGGCAAATTTGGTCTTTCAAATGTTGCCGCAACAATGGTTAATATGCTTGGCTACAAGGCTCCCGAAATGTGGGATGAGTCTATAATAGAAATTAAATAAGTATAAAAACAAAAAAGCATCCGAAATTCGGATGCTTTTTTGTTGGTGCTCCATTGTAATTAAAATCCGAAACAGTTGAGGCGGATGCGAGATCTTCGAGGGCGATTCTTTTCCTTACGTTCGGGTTATAATTGAGCACTATATCTATATACGGTTTATCCGGAGACTCATAAACATACACAGAATTGACAAGTGAGTCTATAAGGCTTCGCTTTGATAAAATATTGTTCTTATAATTATTTCTCAAAGATTTGAACCAATAGGACACAGTTTTTTCGGAAAGCAAAGATATACTGTGCTTTTCTTTAGCAAGCTGCACTATTACATCGTCTTTTTCGTGTTCAAGGGTGTTCAGTCTTTCTGCAAGGCTATGTGATGATGCTCCGCTTTCCACCAACTTCAGAAGTCGTGCGATCGACAAGTCTATCTCTGTTAACTGATTTTCAAGTGATGCTATAAGTGTTCCGATTTCACAGTTTTTTTGCTCTTCTGATACAACAATTTTTGAAATGCTTTCTATCGTTTCATCAGTCAGAAGCTCTACAACACAATTCAGTACAGTTTCTTCGAGAAGATCTTTGTTTACACTCTTTTTATCGCAGTTATGCAGTCTCTTTTTTCCGTCGCAGGAATAGTAATAATATTTTTCACCGTTTCTTCCTGTTCCGCAGTCTCCGTTCATGGCTCTGCCGCATATTCCGCAAAATGCTTTTCCGCTAAGAAGATACTCAACATTGGCTTTTGCTCTTCCCGGTGCTCTTTCATTTTCCTTTAATCGCTCCTGCACCTTATCAAAAAGTTCTTTTTCCACGATGGCGGGTACACCTCCTTCGATTCTCACATCTCCGTACTTATAAATTCCGATATACTTTTCATTTTTAAATATTCTTGAAAAGCTGTTTGCGGAAAACGGCTTATTATTATTGGCACGATATCCGGCATCATTGAGAATGCGGCATATTTCTTTGACGGTCGCACCGTTGGCATACAGTTCAAATGCTTTCTTTACTGCTGGGGCTTTATCTGCGTCTATTACGAGCTTTTTATTCTCAACCTTATACCCGAGAGGGAGAACGCCTCCGTTGCTGTTGGCTTTGAGTGCAGTTTCATACATACCTCGTGAGACCTTTTGAGAAAGCTCCTTGGAATAAAACTCTGCCATACCTTCAAGGACGCTTTCAAGAAGTATTCCTTCAGGGTTATCCTTGATACCCTCTGTTGCGGAGATAACACGGACACCGTTTTTTTTCAGTCTGGCTTTATATGTTGCACTATCGTATCGGTTACGGGCAAAGCGGTCAAGCTTATAGACAACAACACCTTCAAAGGAGCGTTTTTCGCTGTCCTTTATCATGCGTTGAAAGTCCACTCGTTTTTCTACATCGCGAGAAGCGGAGAGCGCACGGTCGATGTATGTATCTATGATATTATAGCCTTGCGAGGCGCAGTATGCACGGCAGACACGATCCTGTCCCTCAATGGATTGCTCGGTCTGCTTGTCGGATGAAAATCTTAAATACAATACAACGTCCATTTTGCTCCTTTCAAATTCTCAATCGTTTGGAAATTTATTTTTTGAATTTATATGATTTTGTTGCAGATGAAACAAGTCTTCCTAAAAATTGATCATCTTTATAAGCGAGCCAGCTTTCACGGTTGCAAACAATTATTAGTTCTTTTTTTGCTCTTGAGATGGCTGTGTTTATAACTCGAAGACCTATTGGCAATTTGCTGTTTAAGAAAAACCTTGGTTTTTCGTCTACTGCACTAAGTATTACGGTTTCCCACTCACGTCCCTGTGATGTATGAACCGTAAGAATATCATCTGAAGAAATATTTTTTAATTTTCGCTCAAGCACTTTCCTCTGCGATTTAAATGGGGTTGTAACAACAAAATCAGAATCAACATTACTTATGTATGATTTTATTGCTTCTGCCTCATTCAAATTGGTTTTATCATTTGTTGAGCATTTCATCGGAGAGTCGATAACGGTTATTGAAGTATCAAACTTTTCATTTCCGGTAAAGCCGTTTCGGTAGACAAATTCATCGAGTATTTTTGCGAGATTATCACCAAAACGATATGTTTTGGGTAGAAAAGCTGTTTTTACTACATCTGACGAGGGAAGAGGAACTTCAATATTATTTCTGCCTTTTAAAGGTATGTACTTTGCAAAAATATCATCGTATTGTATTCCTTTGTCTAATACTTCTGGGAAATATATTGCTGACTGTGCCCAGAAGAATAATGCGGTTTCTTTATCTTCTATCATTTTGTCCGGTGCTACACAAATGGGAGGTAATTGCATATGATCTCCAAAAAATGTTACAGGTAAATTCATAGTGAATAATATTCCCGCTTTTAACATTGGACAATATGCAGCCTCATCAAGGAAAAAATGGGCAAGTTTATTCGGAATAAGCCCGGTGTCTTTCATGGATTTGCAATGTGCAAAGAAATAATCTATTGTAAGTCCAAATACAAGTTTGTTTTTTGTGGTTTCTTTTATACCTTCCACTAATTTTTTTAGCAGATTTTCCCTTATTTCAATTTTATGTTCAATATCGTTATCGTAAACCACATTATTATACTTATCGAGTAACTTTTTAAATTCTTTTTCAATATAAGGTTCACCAAATTCTTTACCAAATACAGAAAATTGAATATTTCTTATTGTTTGCATATTTTCTAGTATTTGTGAATCTAAATAGTCAAGTTCAGAGCTTATATTGTTTAAATCAGTTGTTTTTTCTTCTTTTTCGATAGCCAATAATGAAAGCTTTTCTTTGCTTGCATCAAGAGCTTCTTTACAGAGATCTCTTTTCTCACATTTATCTTTATATTTTTTTGTATTAAACAATTTCCATAACTTAAAATACCATTTATCTTCAAGTGTATAAACTTCACCAATGCTTATTTTAAGTTCTCGGATAGTGGTATTTAGGGAGTCTATTTGTTCCGAAAGTTGCTCGACTTCGTTTTTTAATCGCTCTTCTTCGTCGCTCTTTCTTTCCATTTCAAAATTTAACTCTTTTGTTTTCGGAGCAATGTCTTTATAATTATCATATGCTTTTCGGATAATCTCGGCTTGTTCCATTTCGTAAAGCCTGTATTTTAGTGATTCTACTGTTGCAGACATTCTGTCGGCTTTTAATTGCGTATCACTTCTCTCACATATTTCTCCGTATTCGGCGGCAAACTTGGTTGAAGCAGCACCGAGGCGAAAAATACAGTCTATTTCTCTACCGTTTTCTTTGAGTGCTGAAATTACTGCACGAAGTGTCTGTTCAAGGGCATTGTTTGTTGGTGCGAGTATAAAAACAGGCAATTCTTTATCAATATAAGTCATAACACAATCTGCAAGGACAACTTGTGTTTTTCCTGTTCCCGGAGCTCCCCATACATATGTATAAGGATTTTCAAACGCTGCATTTGTTGCTTCTATCTGTTCGACAGAAGCATAAGAACGATGAAATATTTCCTCCTTGTTTATTTCTGG
>JAZUQN010000080.1:0-20502 GCA_045605745.1 Eubacteriales bacterium | reverse complement strand
TCGCAGTGTGCTCTCCTATGTCTCCCCGATAAATCAAAATTTGTCATCAAAAAAATCAAGGCTGATTCAAAATGAATCAGCCCTTATTTTTATTTTACTTCGTTGTATATCTTTTCTACCAAAGCATTTAATTCATCCATGCGTGCATCTATATCACGCACAAGCTTGAATTGATTTCGAGCACGGTCTATATTGTGCTCCGGATATGCGGTCTTGAAATAAACATCGCCATCCAGATAGTCTGTGAGGAATCTTATACCAACCTCAAAGGTCATAAGGAGCTGGCTATATGGCAAAAGCTCACGTTCACGCACGGTAAGCTCTCCGGCAAAGCTTTCAAGAAGTCCTCTTGTAAACTGCTCGAATGGCTCAATGCAGAAATTAACCTTTGATAGATCGGTTTCATCCTCTGCAGCGCTTGAAGCTCCAACACGAAGTGCATCGCCATAGTCATATAGCAGAGAGCCGGGCATAACAGTGTCAAGGTCAATAACACAAACACATTCATCTGTATCCTTGTCGAAAAGGAAATTGTTAAGCTTAGTATCGTTATGAGTAACTCTGAGAGGAATAGATCCATCCGCAATGCCATCCACAATCTTAGATATCCTGTCCTTGTAAGAGAGTGCAAAATCCACATCAGCACGAACAGAATCAAGCCTACCACTCTTGTTTTCAGCAACTGCCTTTTCCAAATTTTTCATACGATTGGGGGTGTGGTGGAACATGGGGATAACCTCAAAAAGCTCGTCCGCCTCAAAGTCGGCGAGCATCTTCTGGAATTTTCCATATGTCTTTGCCGCACGGTAAAGCTGAACCGGATCTTCACAGTTATCATGCGAAATAGCATCGATAAATGTAATAACACGGTAAAAATCACCGTCCTCGGACTTAACAAAGTTCTTTCCGTCCTTTGCCTTAACAACAGTGTAGGTGCCCCGCTCGGCATCCTCTCCATTCTCTTTCAGCTTTTTTGAAATGTGGCTCGTAACAAGATGAATGTTCTGCATAAGCTCTACAGGATGGGGGAAAACATGGGTGTTTATTTTTTGCAGTATGTATTTTGGTTCGCTTTCAACAAGGAAAGTGGAATTGATGTGACCGCCTCCATACGGAGCGATGTTGGCATTTGAAAAATCAGCCTTAAGGTCGAATTTTGCAAGCAGATCATATAATTTTTTTTGTTCTGTCATGACAACCTCTTTAAAATATATTTTGTAACTTTTTTTATTATACAACTATTTATAAAAAAAGTCAAGTCAATTATGGCACATTGCGTTTTTTATTTTTTGTTCATAGAAAAATTCGTTTTAATCTTGAAAAAAACAAACTTTTGTTATATACTATAATAAGTAAATTTTATGCTACCGGAGGAAGGATAAAATGCTATATAATAACATTGAAATATGGGGTGCTGATGCACTGACCGAAACAAAAGGCGGAGTTTGTCCGCAAAAGGTTCCAAGCGAGATTGCTGACAAGCTAAGCTCTTGGGCTCCGGCACACCTGAGAAGAAATATCGGTATGGAGCTGAGATTTATCCCTATAGATGAAACCGTGAAGCTTACTCTCTCCACCAAAAATGAAGGAGAATTTAACAGACTTATCCTTTATCATGGCTCAATGCAGTCAGGAACAGTTTTAACCCTTTCAAACACTCCGCAAACCTTTGAGATCAAGATCCCCACAAATATTGAAGCTTTGAAGCGAGTTAGAAACGAGAGAAATCTTCCTTTTTCTCCGGAGGTAGTGCGTCTCATAATGGAGGCGGCGCCCATTGTTATCCACAGCATTGAAGGAGCAGTCAGACCCCCTATGAAAGAGGAGGTTCCGGAGCTGCGCGGTATATTCTACGGTTCTTCAATAACCCAAGGCAGCTACGGAATAATACCAAATCTTCTTTGGAATCGCCGCACTGCCGACAAGCTTGGAGTTGACTGCAAAAACTATGGCCTTGCAGGCTGTTGCCTTATCGAAAAAGCCATGGCAGACTATTTTGCAAGCAGAGATGATTGGGATTTTATTGTGCTTGAGCTTGGCATTAATGTGGTTGGCAAAATGGAGCTGGATGAATTCAGAGATAGGGTCAACTATACATTAAATACTATCCACAACAGCCATCCGAAAAAATATATGTTCTGCATAGATATTTTCCATTATGGCTCGGATAACGGTTCTTATCATACCAAGGTGGATGCTTTCAGACAGGTCGTTATTGAAGAAGCGGCAAAAATTGGTTCTCCCCTAATAAAGATATTTGGCGGCGAGACAATTCTCACAAGCGATGCAGGTATGAGCTCGGATATGGTTCATCCCAGCATTGAAGGAATCATTGAAATGGCTGACAATCTTTCGCACCTTATGCGCACGTATATTGAAAAATACAATCGCTTTAAAGACGGGGACATATGAAAAACGAAAAATTTAACTCCCTGCTACTATTAACGGCTTCGATGTCAATTTTCGGAACCATTGGAATATTTGTAAAATATATCCCTCTTGCCTCAGGATTTATCGCAATGGTGAGAGGCTTTGTGGGTGCCGCATTTTTGGCATTGTTGATGCTTTTAAAAAGAAAAAAGGTTGATATTTGCGCAATAAAAAGCAATATTATATTGCTTATAATCTCGGGGGCACTTATAGGGCTCAATTGGATGCTCCTTTTTGAATCCTATAACTACACAAGCGTTGCAGTTTCCACGCTTTGCTATTATTTAGCACCAATATTCGTTATAATGGCTTCCCCAATCTTTTTATCCGAAAGGATTACCCCCAAAAAACTTATTTCAATTGGTATCGCCCTTGTGGGCATAGTCTTTATTTCCGGATTTCCCATTAATATAAGCAAAAAAAAGGATATTGTCGGCATTTTGTTCAGCACCGGTGCGGCGATCATTTATGCCAGCGTCATTATTTTAAACAAAAAAATAAAAGGTATATCGGCATATGATAAAACAAGCGTGCAGCTCTTTTCTGCCGCCACTGTGATTTTGCCATACACCTTGGCATTTGAGCGAATTTCACCATCCGAGTTTTCTTCTAAAACAATTCTGCTTCTTTTGACAGTGGGCGTAATACACACCGGCATAGCATATGCTATGTATTTTGGGTCAATGGATAATTTAAAAGGGCAAACTGTCGCTCTCTTTAGTTACATAGATCCTGTTCTTGCGGTTGTGCTGTCCGCAATAATTTTAGGAGAGGATATCGGCACTCTCGGATATATAGGAGCTGTGCTGATTTTGGGGGCTGCCATTATCTGTGAGCTTCCTGAAAAGCAGCCTTAAAACTCATTTTCAAGCTAACACGTACAAACACAACTTATAGAATTGGAGTATTATGAATAAGATATCTGTACTTGGTGCCGGAACATGGGGAACCGCAATTGCGGCAATGCTCGTTTCTAAAAGCAATTGTAGGGTTACCCTTTGGTCTGCTATCGAAAGCGAAATAGATGAATTAAAAGAAAGCGGTCACCACCCAAAGCTAAAAGAGCTTGCCGTCCCGGAAAATCTTAATCTAACTGTTGACATAAAGCATTCTTGCGATGATGCGGAAATAATTGTTTTCGCTGTTCCTTCTCTTTATGTAAGGCAAACTGCAAGAGCAGCTGCCCCATATATTAAGTCTGATGCAATCATTGTTGATGTTGCCAAGGGACTTGAAAAAAACAGCCGTATGACCCTTTGTGAGGTTATTGAAAGCGAGCTTGGTAATAAAAGGGGCGGCATTGTAGCCTTGTCAGGACCTACCCACGCAGAAGAGGTAGCTGTGGGACTGCCTACAGCAATAGTTGCAGCATCGGAAAGCACCGAGGCCTCTCTCCTCATTCAGCGCGTGTTTTCAAATGATTTTTTCAGAGTGTACACCAATTCTGATATCAAAGGAATCGAAATTTGCGGTGCTATGAAAAATATCATTGCAATTGCGGCCGGAATTTCTGAGGGACTTGGATATGGAGATAATGCAAAGGCAGCAATAATCACTCGCGGAATGGCTGAAATAACCCGTCTTGGCGTTGCTATGGGGTGCTCGGGACGCACCTTTGAAAGTCTTGCGGGCATAGGTGATCTTGTGGTAACCTGTACAAGCAGGCACAGTCGAAACAACAGAGCCGGTTTTCTTATTGGCAAGGGTTATAGGCCGGAAGAAGCAGTGAGGGAAATCGGTATGGCGGTTGAGGGGTTAAATGCTCTACCTGCGGCTGTTGAATTTGCAGAGGTATATGGAGTTGATCTTCCCATTTGCTCTACTCTGAGCAGAGTTATAAATGGCGAATTATCCGCATCAAATGCTCTTTCAGAGCTTATGATGCGAGATCTGAAGCCGGAAATTTAAAAGCGCATAAAAAACAGGCAGGGTTAAAAGACCCTGCCTATTTAACATCTTTATTTACCAAGTTTTTCTTCTATAGCGTCTGCTGCCTTATCAAGATAATCATTTTCCATCATCTCTATCCAGCCCTTATCAACAAGAGCTGCAAGCTTAGGATCCATAGGCAGTCTGCCAAGCAGATCATAGCCAAATTTCTCGGCAACCTTTTCGATATGACTTTCACCAAACACCTTGATCTCTTTGCCGCAATCGGGGCACTTAACATAGCTCATATTTTCAACAAGTCCAAGAACCGGAATATTCATCATACTCGCCATATTGGCAGCCTTTTCAACAATCATTGAAACAAGCTCTTGAGGACTGCTTACAATAATGATGCCATCAAGGGGAATAGATTGGAAAACTGTAAGCGGAACATCTCCTGTTCCGGGGGGGCAGTCAACAAACATATAGTCGATATCATTCCATATAACATCAGTCCAAAACTGTTTAACCATTCCTGCAATAACAGGGCCTCTCCAAACAACAGGCTTTGTTTCTTCATCCATAAGAAGGTTTATAGACATAACATCAATACCGGTTGTTGAATGAGGCGGAATAAGTCCATGCTCATCGCCCTCAACTGCACCCTTGATTCCAAAGGCCTTTGGAATAGATGGTCCGGTGATATCGGCATCAAGAATTGCGCATTTATATCCCTTTCTCTGCATATTAACAGCCATCATTGATGTGACAAGCGATTTCCCAACGCCGCCTTTGCCACTGACAACTCCTATAACGTGCTTAACATTGCTTAGCTCGTTAAGAGGAGCAATTAGACTCTCCGGCTCTTTTGAGGAACAGCCCGAAGAGCAAGTTGAACAATCATGAGTACATCCCATTTTAACAAATCATCCTTTCGGTTTTAACTTCATTATTCTACATTATACACCTATGATATTAAATATTCAAGCATATTTTGTAAATTTTAGCACAGCTTAAAAAAACAGAAAACTTATACTGCAAAGCCACCGTCTGCAGAGATTATTTGCCCTGTTATAAACGATGCGGAATCTGATGCAAGATAAAATGCAAGCTCTGCCACATCCCGAGGCGTTCCCAATCTGCAGAGAGGAGTTTCATCTGCCAGCGCAGCAAGCGCTTCTTCGTTAAGTGAAGCATTCATTTCGGTTTCAATAACTCCGGGACATATGCAATTCACGGTAATTCCCGAAGGGCCAAGCTCTTTTGCAAGAGCCTTTGTCATTCCTATAACACCGGCCTTTGCCGCCGAATAATGGACCTCGCAAGACGCTCCCGTGATTCCCCACATAGAGCTGATATTTATAATTCTTCCATATTTCTGCCTTATCATACCCACCGAGCATTCTCTTGTGCAATAAAAAACAGAGCTGAGGTTGACGGATATCATTTTTTCAAAATCTTCATTTGAGATATCTGTGAAAATCTTGAATTGAGCTATTCCGGCATTGTTGATAAGGATATCAATACCACCCATTTTTTCAGTTGCCTCTCGCACTGCGCCGGCACACTCAGATGGGTTTGAAACATCCGCGCATATTGCAAAAGCGCCTGTCTCTCTTGATATGTTCTCTGCTTCGGTGTGACGGTTTTTATATATAAAAGCAACATTGTAGCCGTTACTTGCAAATTTTCTTACTATTGCGGCCCCTATGCCTCTTGAGCCTCCTGTTATAAGTATGTTTTTCATTTTCACACCTCACTATCCTTATAATGATATCATATTTTTTCCAAAATTTCAAGTAGGGCAACAATTATCCTATAAAATCTTTATTTGAAGCGAAATTTTGTTAAATTTGCCAATGTCTTTTTTTGAGAAAAAATGGTATAATATAAGCTGTAAGCATAAGTTTTTGTTGGACTTTTCAAGATAGGAGGCATGAGAATGTTTGAAGTCAACGAATATGTTTTTTACACCTCAGAAGGAATTTGTCAGATCGAAGATATTGTGTCATCACCTTTTTCAGATGTGAAGAATGATGTTAAGTATTATGTTCTTCATTCAACTCATGGAGGTAGCAGTACGGCCTATGTACCTCTTGAAGGTGCGGCTTCTCTTTTAAGAAAAGTTATGTCGAAAAATGATATTGATGCTTTGATATCAAAAATTGAAGACTTACCGTTTTTTGAAGAAAGCAATCTTAAGCTCCTAAAAGAAAAATACAGTATTGCCATTAGATCAGGCGATCCCGAAGCTTGGGTTAGGGTCATAAAAACAGTGCATGACAGAACAGTTAACGGAAGAGAAGGCGGAAAAAAGGTTTCAGATGCAGAGAGATCCTATTCTGATAACGCCAAAAGATTTTTATATAAAGAGATTTCTATAGTTCTGAATATTCCCGAAAACGAAGTTGAAAAATACATTTTGTCAAAATATGAGCAGGTTATATAAAGATTTGAGCTACTATGTAGCTCAAATCTTTATTTATTGTCTAATTGCTAAAATTTTGATTTATCGGGGAGCTGTGTTTTCACAAAAATAGCACACTGCGAAAATTCTGCTTAGCAATCGCTTATCACAGACGAGAGCAGTGTGCGGCAAGTTGCACCCTTATTGCGCCGGTCGCCCATGGCGCAATAAGGGTTCAGTGAAACGCACACTGCTTTCGTCTGTGGTTAGCTACTCTATAGTGAAAACTTCGCAGTGTGCTCTTTTTTGTAAAATTGAATTCCCCCCCAAACTCCTGTTTAACAAAGCATACTTTTAATCAAACAAAAAGAGCTGAGTCATTGACTCAGCTCTTTTGAACTTTATTTACGATACTTTATTACTTTGCTGCAGCAGCAACTGCGCCAAAGTACCATTCACCCTCTACAACATCGCTGTAAGAGCAGCTTGTGCCATCCTTTGCACCTGTAATGTTGTTGATAAGCTTAGCAAGCTGACCGCGAGTGATATACTCATCGGGAGCGAACTTGCCTTCGCCCTTACCCTGAACATAGCCCTTTTCTGCGCAAGCATCAATATAAGCCTTTGCCCAGCCTTCAACATCAGTAAAGCCTGCATCCTTTGCATTCTCTGTATCAAGCTCCATCATCTTGCAAATGATCTTAGCAACCTCAGAACGCTTAATAGAGTTCTCGCCACGGAATGTATTATCGGTATAACCATCAATAATACCTGCTGCTGTGAAGATTGCCACTACATCCTTATACTCTGCAGAAACATCTGTGAGAGTCTTGGATGTGCCGGTTGTAGCGATATCAAATACATTTGCAAGAGCCGCAACAACTTCATATCTTGTTGCAAATGCGGTAGGCTCAAACTTATCGCCACGGCCTTCCATATACTTAATGTTTGCAGCATCGTCCTTAAGATCAATGTAGTCACCGTTAACTGTATACTTATAGCTTGTGGCTGCGCTGGTCTTCATACCGCTTCTAACAGCGATTGCTGTGATTGTCATATCAGCATTAACAACGATAGGACCTGTATAAACCTTAGAAAGAACTGTTGGAGCAGAACCATCAACTGTGTAGTAGATAGTTGCGCCTGCAGTTGCAGTAGAAAGAGAAACTGCTGTGCCGCCGGCAACCTTGCCTGCAGCAACGCTTGCCTTCACAGGCTCAACGGTCTGCTTCTGCTGATTCTTCTTGTGATAGTAAAGAAGAAGCATCTGGAGCATATCATTTGACTTAACTGCAGGAACAATAACAGTAACAACCTTAGTTTCACCTGTAGGCTGACCATTGTAGTAGTATTCAAGAGTTACGTTAACAGGTGTATCCTCTGTAGGATTAACGATATTACCCTCAGAATCGATAACATCTGCATTATCAGAAGCTACAACTCTAACCTCAAAGCCTGCCGGAAGTGTATTGTTGATATCTTCAACATCGATAACATCTGCATTCGGCGCAATATCGATCTCAAGCTCGCCAACAACAGCGGAAACCTCGCCTGCAAGCTCTTCAACAGATGTGCAAACCTCTGCAGTTCCCTTACCTACGATAACATAGTTAGGATTAGAGGATGTAAGGCCGTTAACTGTATAGTTATTGCCGCTCTCAAGAGCAACTGTTGCAGCATCAAGACCCAAAACTGTTACGCTGTCGCCATTTACAAGCTGAGAAGCATTGACTACGGGTGCGCTGTCAGTCTTTATTTCGGGTGTTTCGCCCTGCATTACAGGCCAAAGCTCAACAGTAACATCAAGATTCTTGGGAGTAATAATGAACTTCTTGCCTGTTACAAATACAAGCTCATAGTTATCATCTGCAATTGCAAGAGTACCCTTTGTGATTTCCTGCTCACCTGCGTTCACAGAAGAAACTGCAGGAGCACCTGTAACTTCAACGCCGTCAACATCAGCGGTATAACCTACATTGATAGCATCGCCATAAACTGCTGTGCCTTCTACAGGAGTCACAGTAACCTTCTTCTGAGCTACATTAAATGTAAGCTCAATAGTCTTCTTTGCATATGTGTCGTCACCCTCAACTGTTACAGTAACCTTTGCAGTGCCTGCACCAACGATAGTAACCTTACCGTTTGCATCAACGGTAACAACATCCTCATTAGAGGAAACATATGTGGGAACATTGGAAGTACCGGTTGTTACGGTTGCACCGATTTCAAATGCAGCGTCGCCGTATGTAAAGCCGCCTGAAGGGAGTTCATTTACATTCACAACCTGAGATTTCTTTGCATTGATAGTGAACATTACACCTTCTGTGAATATAATCTCGATGTTTGCATCATCGCAAGTGAGTGTACCGATAGTGATCGCATACTCTCTGTAAGTTTCGCCTGCCTCTTCACCGCGAACTCTGTCAAGATCACCTGTGAGAGCTGCACCAACTGTTGTAACATCAACATTTGTTGTGTATTCAAGCTTAGGATCAGCCTCACCGAACTCCTTGCTCTGGCCCGCCTTAGGAGTTACAGTCACCTTGAGAGTTTCAACATCAACAGTAACGCTGGGGTTCTTAACTGTGTAGTTAGCCTTGTCAGCACCTTCAAGAGTTACATTTCCGAAATCAACAGCAAGACCTGTTCCAACATTTACAGTTGCAGTTGTGCCTGTTGTGCCGACAACGGGAGTTACCTGATCACCTGCAACAACGCCAACAAGAGTCATAGCAGATTTATCAAGCTCAACAGTATTGGTTGAGTCATATACCTTGTTGACAGCCTTAAGACCGCTTACAGTAAGCTCCTTAGGCTCGATAACGAGCTTAGCAGACTCGGTCCATGTGCAGAAGCCAGGCTTGCTAACGGTTGCAGTGACGGTATATTCAGCCGCATCAACAACATCCTTAACATCATATTCAACAGTCATACCTGTTGTGTCACCCTTAACTGCAAGGCTCTTGGGCTGACCGTCGTATGTATAATTAGCACCTTCGAGAGAAAGGCCTGTGATCTCGGGGAGACCAATGCTGTCGTTTACAATAGTAGAAGCAACAGGCTTTCTGTTTGTATCAACGCATTTAGCAGTTGCAACAAGATCTGTAGACTCAAAATCGCCCACAACCTTCATTGTTACGCCAATGATCTTACCGGAAGGTCTTGTAAGGTTTCCTGTACCTCCCATAACCATATTGAAATAGTCAAGCTCGGTAATATCTGTGCTTGCCTCATTGAGCTTACTTTCAACAGTTGCGCCCCTATTGGCATAGCAAATGGTTTCGAGAGAGTATTCTGCATACTCGCCTTCATCAACCTTGCCGTTTCCATTTGTATCTTCGTGATAGGAAACCTCCTGATCAACCGAAACGAGCTGAAGCTTGGTGTTATCAAAATTAACTACCAAATCAATTCCCGCAACACCGGGGTTGTTTGTCATGAGCACTTCAACATGAACTGTTCCATCGGGCTGAATCTCTCCTGCCTTAACCGTAAATGTGAGCTGAGGGGTAGCTGTCTCATCTGCAGAAACACCCATTGCAAAGGTGCCAACAGATCCCATCACCATAAGAACAGCAAGGAAAATGCTTAAAATTCTCTTCTTCATTTCTTTCTCCTTTGAAAAAATATTTATGTTATTTATTTAAAGATGAGCCATCTCATCGGATTTCCTAATCAGCTTTTAAGCCAAGCTCAACATTCCATCCGGCAACAAACTGTGCCAAAAGGACGAGGTCACTTATATCGATATTTCCGCTACTGTCAACATCGCAAAGGCTCGCTGCTTCATCGCTTATGCCGGTATTCCATCCTGCTATGGTCTGCGCAACGGCAACCATATCCGAAACGGTTATTTCTCCGTCTGAATCGGCATCGCCATAAGCAAACGAAACATTAATATCAATTTCTGCAAATATCCAAGGGGTATCTGCAAGAGAAACCTTAACCTTAACATTTCCCACAGACTTCATCACAAGCTTGCCGTTTGAAATCACGGCAACAGAGCCATCTGATGTACTCCACTCAAGCTCACCTGTAGAATATCCGGAAGCTATAAGCTCACTGAAATCAAAGCATTGTCCCGCACCGATATCTATCTGAGGCTGTTTCAGCACAATATCGAAATGATGAATCAAGGTTAGAGTTTGATTTGCGGGTAAATATCCCTCAGCATCCTCATCAACGCCAAAATTCAGCACTCCATCTTCGATATACATTCCAAAAATACTGGCTCCCGAATCCGTTTCAAGCTCGGTTGTAACCAAGCTGCCGTCCTTTGCCATCGACATAATTCGGTCCGGAAGATTGAAATATATCTTTTCGCCAAGAAGCCCGATTTTATGGTATCGCTCAACATAAGCACCTCCGCCGGGTGCGTTCCAACGCTCATTTACCTTATACAAGGTCTTAACCCCTAAGGTTTCTCTGTCAACGGAATTTATTTCACCGGTGGGCAGAGAAATATACATATTGTCATCGTCAAATGCAACGGCACTTCTTGAATTTACCCAAGGCGCACTTTCATATGCTTTATCTGTGCATTGAACGCTCGCAGACCAACCATAATGCCCATGCTGAGAATCTGATATGGTTTCATCGCTAATGAGAAAATATTTATGAGAGACATTGCCGCAGCGGTCGCTTGTGGGGTCACCCCATGTTACATCCACATGATACCATTTGTCATCAAGCTTCACCAAATTCCACATATGGTTCATTGTGTCACTCGTTACGGTTGTACATTCATATCCGAGCCTTGTGAGCACAAACTCATAAGCAAAAGCATATGACTGACAAACACCCATTTTATTGACCATAACCCCCATCAAATTATAGGAATCTTTATGGATAGGGTCGCTTTCAAGATGTTTTTCATCATATCTATAATGTATGCAGAAATAATCGTATATAGCGAGTAGCTTTTCCACATCGGTCATATCATCTCGAAGAATTCCAACCACATTTTCACATTCCTGCTCGATTTTTTCTCTTATAGGGTCGATCTTATCCTGTTCCATCGTATATTTCGGCACAACAGCAACATAATCATCTCCTATGGAGACCAAGCTATAATGATTAGAAAGGTAGAAATATTCGGGGTGGTCGTGACGCACATTGGAAAAGCAAGCCTGAAGAAAGTCCTGGTCTATTTGATGCAAACCGAAACTTGAAATATCAATTCTATCGGAAAAAGCCTTAATACCTTCACTGATAAAATTCTCAAGCTCGGGATAAGAAATAACACTTGTAGAGGACTTATAATTCGGGGAACAAACCGTGCTAACTTCTTCATTGCACGCAATGGCAGGCACGGCCAGCATAAAAGCGAATGCGATAAGCACCGGTAAAAGCAACTGCAATAACCGCAGGCTCTTCACGAAAAAAGTTCTCATCATAATTTATATAGTTCCTTTTATCACTTTGCGGCAACCGCAACATTACCAAAATACCAAGCATCAACAGGAACATCAGCATATTTGCACTGGAGAGCTTTGTTTTCAGCGTTCATACCGTCGATAAGCTTTGCTGTTCTGCTTGCACCTGTAATTTCGTTGATAATCTTAGCAACCTCGCTTCTCTTGATCTTTCCATCGGGGTCAAAACGACCGTTACCCTTACCGTTAACAAGTCCTTCTTTTGCACAGATATTGATATAATCTGCCGCCCAATGCGTCTTAACATCGTTGAAGCCCTGGTCAACAGCTCTCTCACCGTCAAGGTCAAGAAGCTGGCAAACTATCTTGCAGAACTCGGCACGAGTTATAGTCTTTGTGCCACGGAAAGTATTGTCGCTGGGATAACCGTTAATAACACCGGCAGCAGCAAAAAGTCTAACCATTGCCTTATGCTTTGTATCAACATCGTTGAAGTCAATAGAAGGATCCACCTTAATATCGATCACGAAAAGCTCTGCAAAGCACTCAACAACCTCATATCTGGTTGCATCCTGAGTGGGCTTGAAGGTGCCGTCCGAATAGCCTGCCATATAGGGCAGCTTGCTTGCTCCGGTCTTGAGGGTCTTGGTTGCCTTTTCAGCCTCAGGAACCTTGTTACCTTCCTCGTTCTTGTTTGTATCATCGGCCTTCTTCGCAACGGTTACGATACCTCCGGTAGGAGCCACGGTAAACTTCTTACCGTCTTGGCTTACTGCACCGTTGCAACTTACCGTAACTGCGGAATAAACATCTTCAACACCTTCCTTAACCTTGAAGGTGATAACAAGAAATTCACCGTTGCTCTTGGTATCTCTTGTTCCGTAGAAGGTAGCAGTGAGCGAGTCAAGCTTGCTGACGCTTGTAGAAGGATCATCGAGATTAGATACTATGTCTCTGGGGAGATTTGCGCCTGCAGAGATAGACACAGGGGTAAGGTGCTTGTTATTAAAATTGATCACCATATCCATGCCCGCAACTCCGGTGTTTCCCGAAACATTGACTTTAATCGTCACAATGCCGCCGGGCTGAACCTCGGGGCTGTTCACTGTCATTTTCATATCCGAAGCTGCGCCTGCGAAAAATGTAAAACAGGAGAGGCACATCAGTGTTGCCAAAAGCGCAGTGAAAAATCTGGTAGAATAGCTTGTTTTCTTCATTTCAAACCTCCAAAATCGTTCAGTGCTCGGTTCTATCAGGGCAGACGAAGCACATCAAAAAAATTTTAAAACCTAAAAACGGCATGGTTAGCCCAATCCCATACGCTAATTATTATTAATTATAACAAACAAACCAATGATTGTCAATAGAAAAGCTAAAAAAATATACAAAAAAGCAAGTTTTTTATAAAGCTGTGTTTTTTTAATATTTTTAAATTTTTCAGCACCAAAAAACAGTTTTTGTTAACATATTGTTTTTATAATTTTTACAATTAATTAATTTATTTTTTCTTCAACGAAGATTTTTTTTGCTAAACAGAGGTCAATAATCCTATGCCGAATAAAAGTCGCCATGTCGGTCAAGAATAATAGAAACAAAAAACAAAGGAGACATAATTATGAACAAAACGCCTATTCAAAACAACAGAAAAATCAACCGTGCGCTGTACATTGTTACGGTGACACTCCTTTTTGCGCTTGCGGTAGTGATCGCAATTACCACCGCAGCCGGCAGAAAGGCAAAGGAGCCGCCCAAGGGTAACGAAAGCGACAGCCTGTCAGGGCAGATAACCGAAAGTGACACCACAGCTCCCATCACTACAGAAAGAAAACAAGACACAAACAAGCCCGAAAGCAGACCAACCCCACAAAGCACCTCAGACACTGAAGCTTCGGCACAAAAGGATCTAAGCGAGCCCGTAGATGTCATGCCAAACAGCTTCACACTGCCGGTTGTGGGAATCCTCTCAAAGGGTCATGACAACAGCCTTCAGGTCTATTCCAAAACAATGAACGATTACAGAGTCCATACCGGAATTGATATAGTATGCTCTGAAAATGCTCCGGTTTACGCTGCAGCAGCCGGAATCATCTCTCAAATTTGGGACGATCCTCTTATGGGCAACTGCATTGCCATAAGCCATGGCGGGCAGTGCTACACCGTTTATAAAAATCTATCAGAAGAAATGGTAAGCGGAATCGCCGAGGGAGCAAACGTAAGTGCAGGTCAGCTCATTGCAGCCGTGGGCAACAGCGCAATGATAGAGATTGCCGAGGAACCGCATCTTCATTTTGAAATGACGGTCGACGGCAAAAGTGCGGACCCCCTTGATTACTTTGATGATGCAACTCTTGCTTCTCTCATGGTAGACGCATCATTTGAATCATAAGTTCCAAAAAACAGAAAAAAACACCGCGCATTTAATATGCGCGGTGTTTTTTGGGGATAAAGAAAAGACTTAAGCCTCCTTCTTTACGATCTCCTTGCCATTGTAATATCCGCAAGCCTTGCAGACTCTGTGTGCGAGAATGTACTCACCGCACTTAGGACACTTAACCATGCCGGGAAGGTCGAGCTTCCAAACATTAGAACGTCTCTTATCTCTGCGTGCTTTTGATACTTTTTTCTTCGGTACTGCCATTTACCTACACCTCCCTTTAGTGTATGCTACGCTCAAAAACGAGCCTCGCTGTATATAATTTTATTTTTGACTCTATTGATTTTCCCCTTCGTTCTCGTCCTTGTGGAGAAGAGTTGCAAGAACGGCAAGTCTGGGGTCTATCTCTTTTTTACGGCAACCGCAGTCGCCTTCTCTTTTCGGTCTTCCGCACATAGGACAAAGACCTTCGCAATCTTCGGAGCAAAGCAGCTTATGAGGAAAGGACAGAACAAGCTCCTCTCGAAGCTCCTCGTCTATATCCAGCATACCGTTATGAATAACGGCATATCCATCGCTATAGACATCCTCCTCATCCGCCTTCATTCTTTCGTCAGAAAGCGTGCCCTCATCGCAAACGGTTCTTTCAAAGCTAAGCTCGAAATCTCCGCTCACAGGGGAAAGGCATCGTGCGCAATGGCCTTTATATCCAACCTCTGCAGAGAGGACCAGCCTCATATATCCTGCCTTGTCGGTTATTCTGCCAAAAACATGAGCATCCGAATCAAAGATTATATCCTCAATCGGATCAGGACTAAGATAATAATCAATATCTATATGATCGGTTTCTCCTCTGAGAAGCGGTCTGAGATCGAGTATCATTCTTTACCTCCACTTTTTGACGGCACAAAATGCGACAATAGTTATTATAACCTGTTCGGTCTTTTTTGTCAAGAGTTTTTTGAATTTTTCACAGCAGGCAACGGCATTTTTTATATTTTTTCCCTAAAACTCTATACAAAACAGCTTAAATATGGTAGAATAAAACAAAAAGGAGGGACAATAAATGGTTGAAAGACTACTCACGGGTGATGAAATGAAGCTCTGTGACAATTACACTATAGATAATTTGGGCATCCCCTCACGCACGCTTATGGAACGTGCCGCCGATGCCGTTGTAAATAAAATCATGTCTTTAGGTCTTGATATAAAGAGCACTCTTGTGGTTTGCGGAAGCGGAAACAATGGCGGCGATGGCTTTGCTGTAGCTCGTTTTCTTGCAGAAAAAGCAAGGGTAAGGGGCATTGAAGCCGATATCAGAACATTTTTTATAGGAACCTCAAATTCAATATCTAAGGGCTGTTCTCTTCAGAGAAAGCTGACAAAAGAATCGGGAATACCCGAGGACAAAAATTTCGATCCTATCGACAAAACCCTCATAATAGATGCAATTTTCGGTATAGGGCTTTCAAGAGAGATTTCGGGAGAATATAAAATTATTATTGACAAAATCAATGCCTCCAATGCAAAAATTCTTTCTATAGATATTCCCTCCGGCATAAGCTCGGACACAGGGAAGGTAATGGGGACAGCAGTAATGGCAGATATCACCGTAACCTTTGCATCATACAAAATCGGGCATTTCCTATATCCGGGTGCGCTTCATTCAAAAAGCGTATTCAAAGCGGACATAGGCATAGGTACAGAAGTGCTTTCACCGGAAAATAATGTTTTCACTTCCCTTTCGTCAATGCCATACAAAATGCCTTACCGTTCTCCCGATTCAAACAAAGGAACCTTTGGAAAGGTTCTTGTAATAGGAGGCGCAAAAAACATGGCGGGTGCGGCATATCTTTCTGCCAAAGCCGCATATCGCACAGGTGCAGGACTTGTCCGCATATTCACCACAGAGAAAAACCGCACTATAATGCAGACGCTTTTGCCCGAGGCTGTGCTGACGACATACCCCGAGGGCTGTCATACCGGCGAGCTCACTTCGCTTCTTGTGCCTTTGGTAAAAGAAGCAACCGCTATAATAATCGGCCCGGGTCTTTCGCAGAGTGAGGAGGCTGAATGGCAACTCAGAACCGTTCTTGAGAGTGCAAAATGTCAACTCATCTTAGACGCAGACGCCCTAAACATAATAGCATCAAAGGGCAACGATCTCATAGAAAAACTCCCGTCGAATGCCATTATAACGCCTCATATGGGTGAGATGTCTCGCCTGACAAATAAGAACATAGAATTTCTTAAAGCTTGTCCAATAGAAAGTGCAAAAAGGTTTGCAAAGCAAAATAACATTATATGCGCAATGAAGGATGCGGTGAGTACTATATCAGACGGTGAGAAGGTATATTTAAACACCTCAGGTTGTAGTGCACTTGCAAAAGGAGGATCCGGAGATGTGCTAACCGGAATTATAGGTGCACTTTGTGCCGAGGGTATGTCTCCTTTTGAGGCAACCGCAAACGGTTCCTTCATCCACGGAAAAGCAGGTACACTTGCCGCAAAGGACATGGGAGAATATTCTCTGCTTGCAAGAGACATTACCGATTATATTTCAAAGGCAATTATCGAATAAAAAAGGGGCTTAATAAGCCCCTTTTTTATTCGTTGGTTTTATTAGGCACAACATCCACAAGCTTAATCCTCGCTTCAACATTTACCGTTCCGTCCGATTCTCTGAGAGTTCTCACATAATAAACCCCGTCTTCATCGTCATCAGAACCGTAAAAACCTTTAACATTTTCTCCCTTGACCGCCTCATGCATAAAGCTGATAGTCATTTCCGAAACTCTCTTTCCGCAAAGGGCAGAAGAGGGCAAAAAACCGCAAATAACATCGGGATAACGGGCATTGTTCATATGTCCGTTATAATCAATATCACGATAAAAAACAGTGTGATTGCCACTTTCATTCAGCTGCAGATCCTTCGGAAGCCTTGCGTGCAAGGGAACCGATGGTTTTATTGGATCTTCGGTACCAAGATCTATTTTAAAATCCTTGACAGGAACAGGACGTTTTTCTTCAACATTCATCAATGCCCAAACAGAATAAGCCTCGCAAACCTTTTTGCCGTTTCGGAATATTTCAAAAGAACGGTTAAAGCTGAAGCCCCTGCTGTCGTTTGTTGGGAATGTGACAACCTCAAGCTCATCACCATACCGAATATCAGAAAGAACACTAACGCAAATGCGAGTGAGCCAAAAGCACGTTCCGTCACGCTCTATCATAACCTCCGGAGCACATTCAAGGGCCTTTGTGTGTTCGTGGGCAGTTTCCTGCAAAAACATAAACAGCCTTGATGGGTATACCGTTCCGTTGGTATCGGTATCGTGAAACAAAACCTTAAATCTTTCCTTAAACTTCATATGTAAACCTCTTTCAAATCGAGAGCTGTAAGCTAATATTTAAATGGCTGTCTCAAATTGAAATTTGAGACAGCCACCTTTACCGGTCTAAATTAAAGAGTGTTAGCAGAGCCAAGAACATTAACGATCTTGTGTTTAACCATCTTCTTAACCTCTTCACGAGCAACAGAGAGATAACCTCTTGGGTCGAAAACAGAAGGCTCGTTTGCAAACACACGACGGATACCTGCTGTAAGTGCAACACGGATATCAGAGTCGATATTGATCTTGCAAACAGCCATCTTAGCTGCTTGACGGAGCTGCTCCTCGGGAATACCTACAGCATCAGGCATCTTTCCGCCGAGAGCATTGATCTCAGCAACAAGATCCTGAGGAACGCTTGATGCACCGTGAAGAACAATGGGGAACTCGGGAAGTCTCTTCTCGATCTCCTCAAGAATATCAAAACGAAGCGGAGGAGGAACAAGAATACCCTTCTCGTTTCTTGTGCACTGCTTGGGTGTGAACTTAAATGCGCCGTGGGATGTACCGATAGAGATTGCAAGAGAGTCAACGCCGGTGCGTGTAACGAAATCCTCAACCTCCTCGGGGCGTGTATAGGAGGAGTGCTCAGCAACAACATCATCCTCAACGCCTGCAAGAACGCCAAGCTCGCCTTCAACAACAACGCCACGCTCGTGAGCATACTCAACAACTTTCTTTGTGAGGGCGATATTATCCTCATATGCGTGGTGAGAGCCGTCGATCATAACGGATGTAAAGCCGCCATCAATGCAAGCCTTGCAGATCTCAAAATCTGCACCGTGGTCGAGATGGAGAGCCAGATCAACTCCGCTATCCTTAATTGCAGCCTGAGCGAGAGCAACAAGATATTCATGCTTTGCATACTTTCTTGCGCCTGCAGAAACCTGAAGAATAACAGGGGACTTTGTTTCCTCTGCGGCTTCTGTGATAGCCTGAATTATCTCCATGTTGTTTATGTTGAATGCGCCAATAGCGTATCCGCCGGCATAAGCCTTTTTGAACATTTCCTTGGTTGTTACAAGTGCCATTTTTCTACTCCTTAAATTTTCAAAAATTTCAAACATTAACATTTTAACACGAAATGTTCTCAAAATCAAGGTTTTAAGAAAAATTTATGTTATTTTTTTATCTGTTTTTGCAAATTCCCTGTTTTTAAGCACTTGGAGCATCCTCCCGAGGCTCAGTTTGACCGTTTTGCAGGCCAAAGCTGACCGCAATTGCATTGTTGACCGCCGTCATCATATCGTCATCAAGATGACCCATCTTCTCACCAAGACGCTTTTTATCAAGAGTTCTGACCTGCTCAAGCAGGATAACCGAATCCTTTGAAAGCCCAACCTTGTCCGCATAAACATCAATATGCGTCGGCAATCTCGTTTTACCCATACGGCTTGTGATCGCCGCTGCAATAACGGTTGGACTATATCTGTTTCCCACATCATTTTGTATTATAAGAACCGGCCTCATACCGCCTTGCTCTGAGCCAACCACCGGGCTCAAATCTGCATAATAAATATCTCCGCGTCTAACGCTCATTTTTTCCTCCAATTCACAAGGCCTTGATTTTTCAAAAAGCCTTTTTGCCTTACATTACTATTTTTACCGAGCCAAGAGCTGATTAATCAGACTCGGGAATTTTTCCTTTTGGGATTTTTTCTCGTGGACGGAAAGTCATCCCATTAACAGAATATTTCAAAAGATGGCATGAGGTGACAGCGCCATGCGAAGAAAAGGAAATAAAGGTCGTAAATTGTCGATATTTTTACCTTTCACTATTGACCGAGGAAAAAAATCTTGTTATAATAATGGAGAACAAAAAATGAAATTGGAGGGTAAAATGAAAAAGATAAACCGCATTTTTCTTCTAATGTTGATATTGCTAATCGCTCTGCCCTCCTGCTCGATGGAGGAAAGGATTGCAGATTACTCTGGTGAGAGCGTTATCGGGACAGCAGAAGGAAACACCGCCGTTGTTTCCGAGCTTTCGGAGATCATATATACTTTGACTATCAATGCACTTCCCTTGCCTGAATTTTCTGACACAGCCGGAGCAATATCAAAATGCGGTGATTCTCTTCTAAATCACTTGCTCACCACAAATTATTCTCGTTTCAGCGGAAACACTGAGGTGCTCAGCAAGGCTGCGGAAAAATATCCTCAAATGGGCATAACAGCCGCTATAGGAGCGAGCGATTTTGAGGGCGCATTGTATAGATACTTTAATCACGGTGGAAATATACGGCACAGTGACACCACAAGATTCAGATATCTTTCAAAAATATCCGCATACGTACCTGCAGTCAGAGAACAAGCAAACACATTTTCCCTTGATATAATTTCAATTCATGAAACAAAAAGCACATACAGAATGAATTTCTATTGCAAGATGGATGAAGAGGTTTCACCCGAATACTATGCTGTTTTTGTGAAGCGAGAAAAAGGTGGGTGTTATATTCAATCATTAAAGCAGGTAGCAAGTGAAAAGATAAGCTTCGCTGTTCCACCAACATTTTCATAAAGCAAAGAAGAGACTGCGCAATAAGCAAAGTCTCTTCTTTGTGTTTATAAAGTCATTGTGCTAAATTTTGATTTAGCGGGGAGATGTGTTTTCACAAAAAAGAGCACACTGCGAAGTTTTCTGTGGGACAATCG
>JAZUQN010000079.1:0-7640 GCA_045605745.1 Eubacteriales bacterium | reverse complement strand
CTTTTTTGCTCATGCCGCATGGCACTTACTTTGGCATGCCCCAAAGTAAGCAAAAGACACTTAGAGGGAAACTACTTTTCCCTCTAAGAACACCTTTCCTTGCGCTACCAACGCTCCTCTGAAAATGCAATCCTGCATTTTCTTATGTCGCTGTGCATCACTCTGTTCTCCCTTATTGCGCCAAAAAGCACCGGCGCAATAAGGGTGTATCATACCGCACACTGCTTTCGTATGCGGTGAGCAATTATACATAAAAGTTTCGCAGTGTGCTTTCCTATGGCTCACCGATAAATTAAAATTTATTCACGATAAAATCAGGCTCGAAACGAGCCGGATTTTCCTTTTAAAATATTAAAATCAAATTTCAGGTATAAGGATGTCAATTTCCTTGCCCGCATCGCTTGACTTTGCAATTCCATCGATAATAGCCTGATTATAAAGTATCTGCCACGACGGTATGGGAGATGTAGTACCCTCTTTAATTGCATCAAGGAAGGAGCGAATCTTGAGGTGCCACAGTCCCTCGGGGGTTTTAAGAATCGGAATAACAGTTTCAACCTGTGAACCCGAAACCTCGTGATAAACCGTCATTGCTCCACCAACCGTACCGTTCCAACAGTCGGTTGAAGGAATACGCAGACCCCCTTTTGTTCCAAGAATAATCGTGTCGCCGGGTGTGTCGATATTCATTGCCCAGGCAATACGGAAATCAAGGATTATTCCGCCCTCAAGCCTAATAAATGCGGCAGCAAAATCATCGACACCAAATTTTTCTGCCAAGTGTGGAACACCCTCGTTTACATATCTGACATAATTGGGATTTTTTCCAAAGAATGCAGACTTATAGCCCGTTACTGTCAGGGGCTTTGGATATCCAACAGCATTCATCACCATATCAAGAGAATAGCAGCCAATGTCGCCAAGAGCGCCGATTCCTGCTGTTTCATCCTCGATAAATGTGGATTTTGCCGCTCCTGCAGGAATACCTCGACGGCGGCCGCCACCGGTCTGTATATAATAGATTTGACCAAGCTCTCCGCTTTCTACAATCTTCTTTATCATTTTCATATTGTTATCAAAGCGAGGCTGGAAACCAACCGAAAGCACTAAGCCTGTCTCCTTTTCAACTCTCATAACCTCTGCCGCTTCTTCAAGCGTAACGGTAAATGGCTTTTCAAGGAGGACATGAATGCCTGCACGCATTGCTTCGATGGCACAATTAGCGTGCTGACGGTTATATGTACAAATGCTGACAGCATCAAGGTCAAGGCTCTTGTCTGCAATCATTTCGCTGTGATCCTTATATTCTGTTTTAACGCCCTCAACGCCAAATTCCTTGAAAAATGCTTTTGCCTTTCCGGGAACAAGGTCGCATCCTGCAACCACCTCAACATCAGGCTGTGCCAAATAAGCCCTCATATGGGAATGAGCTATTCCTCCGGTGCCTATGATCCCTATGCGAAGCTTTTTAGAGGTGTCTATAGTTTTAACCTCTTGATTTGTCATAAATGCGTTCATATCTGCCATGATGAACTCCTTTCTGCGCTCTGATAAACACGGGGCAAAGCCCTTAAATCATTAATCAATCAGCTAAGGTTATTATAGATGTAATTTTACAAAAAGTCAATATAGTTAAGAAAATTTAGGAAAAAAGTCTATAAAATTCTAAAATTTCACAATTATTCTTGAAATATTCGCTTCGATATGTTAATATATAATTATCAAGAAATTTGGAGAAAAGTATGAAAAGATATATCATTTTGCTCGTTTTTTTGCTACTCATTTCTTGCTCCTGCGAGAAAAAACAAACCGTGGGCAAGTCCCCCGATACTAATCCCATTTCAAGCGAAACCGACGCTATCACCTCTGAAAAAAATGAAAATGACACCATTTATATACCTGAAAGCAAATCCGAAACAGATCTTGTCACATCTGTTCCCGAAAATGAATCCGAATCCGAAAAGGATACAACTTCGCCGCCACCCATAGAAGTAACAACCCCAAAGGAGATGCTTGTCACAATAAATGAGGTTTGTGCATCCAACAATGGAAGCTTTATCGGTCTATCCGGGGAAACTCCCGACTGGATAGAGCTTTATAACAGCTCAGATAAAGCCATCAACCTTGCAGGATATGGCGTTTCAGATGATGCAGAAAATCCATTTAAGTATACATTTTCAAATTATCTCATAGAGGCAAAGTCCTATGTTATCCTGATGGCAAGCGGAAATGTCGGATATAACAAGGGGGTAATCTCTCTTCCGTTTAAGATTTCATCAGATGGCGAAACTCTTGTGCTCACTTCTCCCGAGCGGCTTTCGGATGTTTTGGTTGTACCGGTTCTTAAAGAAGACGAAACCTACGGAAGAATAACAGACGGTGAAAAGCTTGTTGCTCACCTAACGCCAACACCGCTTTCAACAAATAACACTGCTATTAGTGTTATAAAAGCTCCTACTCCGTCATTTTCTCATGAAAGCGGTTTTTATGGCTCCTCCTTTGAGCTTGAAATATCAATTCCAGAAAATTGCGTTGTATATTACACCACGGACGGAAGTACACCGACAGCAGAATCCGAAATCTACGGTGAGCCTATTCTGCTTGAGGATGCAACAAACAAACCTAATGCACTATCGGCAATTGGTGGCATAAATCCCGGTGGATTTGTCACCAAAAACAATCAGGATAAGGCAAATGTAATACGCGCTATTGCCATAGACAGAGATGGTAATATAAGCGATGTGGCCGGTGCAACATATTTCGTCATGGACGAAGAAAGAGCCGCACCTTACAGCAATATGCCCATCGTTTCGGTGCACATTGATGCCCACCATCTTTTCGACTATGAAACCGGTATATATGTTCTGGGCAGGATATACGATGATTATATGAACGGCGACAGCTTTGACCCAGACAAACCAACATGGTCGCGCCCGGCAAATTATTATATGCAGGGCATAGAATCCGAGCGGCCCGCAAGCATCGAATATTTTGACGCAGAGCATAACCTATGCTTTGCCCAGAATGCCGGTCTGCGCATAGGAGGAAACACATCAAGGTCCGGAGTTCAAAAATCATTTAAGTTTTATGCAAGAAGCGAATATGGCAAAAGCAGCTTCGATTATCCGCTTTTTGGCGGTGAAACCGTCTATGACACATTTCTTCTGAGAACCGGCGCAAACGATATGGCAAAGAGCAAGATCAGAGATGTTCTGGCGCAAACCCTTGCAGGTGGCCGCGATTTTGCAACAGCAAAATGGCAGCCCTGCGTGCTGTTTATAAACGGTGAATATTGGGGCTTTTATATGATGATGGAGCGATATGATTCCGATTATTTTAAGGACAATTACGGCGTTGAAAAGGATGAGATTGTTGTTATAAAAACAGGAAATGTTGACATTGGAAATGAAGACGATAAAGCTCTTTATAAAGAGCTTACCTCGTTTTGCAAGAAAAATGATCTGACCATAACAGAAAACTATGAAAAGCTCTGCTCAATGATAGATATTCAAAGCTACATCGACTATGTTTGCATGAATGTTATCATAAATAACACCGACTGGCCCGGAAACAACACCTCACTTTGGAGAACAAGAAGCATAGATCCCGAAAACCCCTATGCAGACGGCAGATGGCGCTGGGCAAGCTATGACACCGAACGCTCAATGCTCCTTTATGGCGAAAGCAACAAGGAAAGCTTTGATAACAATACATACGAAAGACTAATAAATAATGGTGCTATCTTTAAATATGTCTATAAAAATGTGGATTTTAAGACTCGATTTCTTCAAACCCTTGCAGATATGCTGATGTATGACTTTGCAAGAGACAGAATCGAATCATATCTGATCTGTTTTGAAGAAAATTTCACAGAGCAAATGGAGCTAAATAGAGAAAGATATAACACTACAAAGGATTATGGAAAAGAAATAGATGTGATCCGAAAGTTTTGGGATAACAGAACACCTTATCTTCTAAAATACACCGCACAAACCTTTGGTCTGCAAAGCAGTGCCCTCAGCGAACTGATAGTTAAAACAAATTTGGAGGAGGGCGGCAATATCCTTCTTGGAGATTATAAATTGAGTCTTATCGATGGAAGATACATTGCCCACACCTTTGAAACACCTATTATTTTGATGGCAGAGGCAAAAGAAGGCTACAGCTTTTTGCACTGGGCAATGAATGACGGCACTATAAAGACAACCGATGCCTCAATTGAGATCAGCGTAAGGGATGCGGATTCTATAACAGCAATTTTTGAAAAAACAAATGATTAATAGTTTTGGAGGATCAAATGAAAATAGCACTTATCGCACATGACAAGAAAAAGAATGAAATAATCGAGCTTGCAAAAAAATACAAGGATGTTCTTGGACAGCACGAGCTTTTTGCAACAGGTACAACCGGCACTCTCATTATGGGTGAAACCGGACTTTCTATCCACAGAATGAAAAGCGGTCCACTTGGCGGTGACCAGCAGATCGGAGCAATGCTGGCAAACGGAGATATCGATCTTATAATCTTCTTGCGTGATCCACTGACAGCACAGCCACATGAGCCGGATGTTTCCGCACTACTTCGTCTTGGAGATGTCCAAAGCATACCGCTTGCAACAAATGCAAGTAGTGCAACCATAATGCTTGAAGCAATGAAAAACAAAATATATTTTAATTGACAAAATAAAAGGGATGATTTGCTTTTTCAGATCATCCCTTATAAAATTATATTTCAGGGTTCACTACCTACAGTCATCCTGTGCCTTGCAAAGGATTTTCTTTCTCCCACACTAACAAAGCTTTTCATCGGCGCAGAACCCAAAGCTTGTCTTTATCAATTTTTAAAAGAAGACAAAAAGAGCCGCCGCTATGGACAGCTCTTTTTGTACAGCAAGTAAAATCAGTAATTTTAAATTACTTGATTGTAACAGTTGCGCCAGCTTCTTCAAGAGTCTTCTTGAGAGCCTCTGCTTCGTCCTTGGAAACGCCTTCCTTAAGAGTCTTAGGAGCACCCTCAACGAGTTCCTTAGCTTCCTTAAGGCCGAGACCTGTAGCCTCACGAACAACCTTGATAACATCGAGCTTCTTAGCACCGAAGGATGTGAGCTCAACATCGAATTCTGTCTTTTCCTCAGCAGCAGCGCCGGGAGCAGCAGCACCGGGAGCAGCAGCAACTGCAACAGGAGCAGCGGATACGCCGAATTCTTCCTCAAGAGCCTTTACGAGATCAGCGAGTTCAAGAATAGTAAGTTCCTTGATTTCATCAAGGATTTTAGTTGTCTTTTCTGTAGCCATTTTAATCTACCTCCGAAATAATAATAGAATATTTTTCTTTTTAAATTACGCCGCATCGGCGCCCAAACATTTGCGAGAGATAAGAGGAATTAAGCCTCTGCTGCCTCTCCGCCATCTTCCTTGTCGATCTTTGCCTGGAGCACATAAGCCAGTCCATAAAGAGGAGACTGGAGACTTCCGAGCATCTTTGCGATAAGGACTTCCTTTGAGGGAATATCTGCGAGAGATACAACGGTGTTCTTATCAACAACCGCACCGTCGAGATAACCGGCAAGAATCTCAAAGGATTCGATCTTCTCAGCGTATTCCTTCATTACCTTAGCAGGAGCTACGGGATCTGTTTCGCTGATCGCAATAGCTGTCATACCGGTAAGGTACTGCTTCATTTCGCCAAGACCTACCTCGTCACAAGCTCTGCCTGTGAGAGTGTTCTTCATAACCATGTACTTAACGCCGGCTTTTCTAAGAGCTGCGCGGAGCTTTGTGTCGTCTTCAACGGTGATACCGCTGTAGTTTACGAGTACGCCCGCGGGAGAGTTCTTCAGAAGCTCTGCCAGGTCGCTAACGGTTTGCTTCTTCTGTTCGAGTATTGCATTACTGGGCATTTCGTTTCACCTCCCATTGTGAAAAATCAGACTTAGCAATATAAAAAAATCTTTCTCCGCAAAGGCTAACTTAAAAAAGTGCATGCGAAGAAAGATCATATAACAATAAATATTCAAAGTTATAAATCGTTCCTCGGCAGGAGAGCTGCTTGCGCCGCCTTTACGGAAACCTGCTGTCTTAGGATAACAAACGGTATTATACCATGCATTTTCCAATTTGTCAATACTTTTTTGAATTTTTTTGAAATTAATTTTCGGAGATGCTCAATTCCTTGTTTTTGGGGGATTTAAGCTCATTTTCAAGTCTTGCGATCCTCTCAAGAAGCTCTGCACAGTAAATAAACAAAAGCCCTATAGCAATAGAAGCAAATGTTAGCAGTGCCCCCACAATCATATCACCGAGACTACCGCTTCCGGCGCTTCCAAACATCAGCACAAAGCCAATGACACACCCAAGAAAAAAGATAACTCCGCTTATTCTGAAAAACCTGGCCATAAGCACCTCCAAAATATGATTACACTGAAAATTTTATCATGGTCTGTAATGTTTGTCAAGGATTTTAAACAGTTTTTAAAAAAGCCCTTGTATTAAATCGAAAAATGTAATATAATAATAATGAGATAAAATACAGGAGAGTCATTTATGCAGAGTGAAAAACAAAAGCACATAAGAAATTTTTCAATAATTGCTCATATAGACCACGGCAAATCCACATTGGCAGACAGAATACTTGAATACACCGAAACCGTTTCACAGCGTGAAATGGAAAGCCGTATCCTTGACAATATGGATCTTGAAAAGGAAAGAGGAATAACAATAAAAAGCCGTGCTGTTAAGTTGGATTATACGTCAAAGGACGGCGAGCAATATGAGCTTAATCTTATAGATACACCCGGTCATGTTGACTTCAACTATGAGGTGTCCCGTTCACTAAATGCCTGTGATGGCGCCCTTCTTGTTGTTGACGCAACCCAGGGCATCGAGGCGCAGACCCTTGCAAACGCTTATCTTGCGGCAGATAGCAATCTTGAGATCGTTCCGGTTATAAACAAAATCGACCTTCCCTCTGCCGATATCGAGCGTGTAAGAGGTGAGATAGAGGATGTTATAGGTATTCCGGCAGAAGGATGCCCTGCAGTGTCGGCAAAAACCGGTCTTAATATCGGGGATGTTCTTGACAAAATAATTTCCGACATTCCGGCGCCGGGCGGCGATGAAAACGCCCCCCTTAAATGTCTTATATTCGATTCATATTATGATAGCTATCTCGGCGTCGTTGTTTATGTTAGAGTTGTGGATGGAAAGCTACACGCAGGAGAGAGGATCAAGCTTATGAACACAGGTGCCGAATTTGATGTTGTTGAAGTTGGCACAATGGAGCCCTTTGGACTCTCAAAATGTGATGAGCTTTCTGCCGGTATGGTTGGTTATATCACAGCCAGCATCAAGTTTATCGGCGACACTAAGGTTGGCGACACGGTTACCCACGCAGATGTCCCAACAGAAAAGCCTTGTGAAGGATTTAAAAATGTTTTGCCAATGGTATTCTCCGGTATATATCCTGCAGATGGTGCAAGATATGGCGATCTTCGTGATGCCCTTGAAAAGCTGCAGCTAAATGACGCGGCACTGATATTTGAGCCCGAGACATCAATTGCTCTCGGCTTTGGCTTCCGCTGCGGATTTCTCGGACTTCTCCATATGGAGATCATTGAAGAGCGTCTTGAAAGAGAATTTAAT
>JAZUQN010000078.1:0-10850 GCA_045605745.1 Eubacteriales bacterium | reverse complement strand
TCTATTCAAAATTCGGCGAAAAGCTTTCGCTTGAGAAATATATGATGTTTAGTTGCATACTGTGCCTTTTCAGTTATCTTATGATATCTCTTTCGCCGCTTCCCTTAATTTCTCTTATTGGCTGTGCTATATGTGGCTGGTCTGTTGGCGTTATGTGGCCGGGTACATACAGTATGGCAGCAAATGAATTAAAGGGCGGCAGCACTGCCATGTTTGCCATACTCGCCCTTTCCGGGGATCTCGGCTGTAGTCTTGGTCCAACACTGGTTGGTTTTGTATCCGATGCGAACGGAAATGACCTCAAAACCGGCATACTTGCAGGAACAGCTTTTTCCGTCATAATGATACTTGGCGTTTTAATTTGTCTAAGAAGAAAAAAACAAGTATATTCCAAATAATTGTAGACAATTTGGTAAAAATATGTTATAATATTCTTTAGAGTTTAAATAATACTGTTTAGGATGGTTTTTATGAAAATATTAAGTCTAAGCAGCTATAATTATCGATCAAACACATATTTGGCGATATCCCAAAATCGTTGCGCTATCATCGATCCCGGACTTGAAAGCAAAAGTATAGAAGATGCAATATCAAAATCTGGGGTCATACCCGATTTTATTTTGCTCACCCACGGCCATTTCGACCACATTTTTTCTCTTGATAAAATTAGGGATAAATATAAAATACCGGTTTATATCCACGAAGATGATGCAGAAATGCTTACGGATTCAATGAAAAATGCATACTCAGTTTTCTTCGGAGGCAGCTTTGTTCAAAAAGCTGCCGATAAAACATTTAAAGATGGCGATAAAATCTATATTGGAAATGAAGCATTAACAGTTTTGCACACCCCCGGACACTCAAAAGGTTCTTCCCTCTTTTTCTGCTCTGATATTCTTATAACCGGTGATACGCTTTTTGCAAACGGTATAGGCAGAGCTGATCTTCACGGCGGCAATTCCTCAGTGCTTTATTCCTCTCTCCACAAGCTGAAAAAACTTGCAAGCATTTCAGATAAAATTTCTATCTTTCCCGGGCACGGTGAAAGCGCCTATCTAAAAAATGCAATAAATAATGTAATATATTAACATAAAGGAATAGAACTATGGATTTTAATTATCTTGCAGAACTACTGTTTCCAAATGTAAATGAAACTCCGGAGGAACTTGAGAAAAGATTCCCACCTCGAAATCTTCCCGAAGGCGCAAAGGTAACCCGATTTGCTCCAAGTCCAACAGGCTTTGTTCATTTCGGCGGACTCTTCCCTGTTACCGTTGGCGAGCGTCTTGCACACCAAAGCGGTGGAGTTTTTTATCTTAGAATTGAGGACACCGATGACAAAAGAGAAATTGAGGGTGCTGCAGAAGCACTTATAAAAACCCTTGCCCATTATGGCATCAACTTTGACGAGGGTGCAATTCTCGACGAAAACGGTGTTGTCAGCGACCATGGCATATATGGCCCTTATAAGCAGAGCCAGCGTGGATCTATATACCATGTATATGCTAAAAAGCTTGTCGCTGAGGGAAAAGCATATCCCTGCTTCACAACAGCCGAAGAACTTGAAGCGCTTGAGGCAATCGATAAAAAAGCAGAGATTAAAAACAAAAATTGGCACGAGGATGCTGAGAAGCAAAAAGCAGAAAAGCTGAAGGCTCGTCAGTTTACAATAGAAGAGGTAGAAGAAAACATAAAAGCAGGCAATCCCTTTGTTCTTAGAATTCTTGCCGACGGTGACCCCGAAAAACGCACGCCCTTTACTGATCTCATTAAAGGCAAGCTTGAGATTCCCGAGAATGATGAGGATTTCGTGCTTTTAAAGAGCGATGGAATACCAACCTACCATTTTGCCCATGCCGTTGATGATCACCTTATGGGAACAACCCATGTTATTCGTGGCGAAGAATGGCTGCCTTCTCTTGCAAAGCATATAATGCTTTTCAGATATCTTGGCTTCAAGCTGCCTAAATATCTCCATATAGCACAGCTAATGCGTCTTGACGAAAACGGCTCAAAGAAAAAGCTTTCAAAGCGTGATATGGGCGCAAACATGGAGGACTATAAGAGGATCGGCTATGCCCCCGATTGCGTTATGGAATATGTTATGACACTGCTCAACTCAAACTTTGAGGAATGGCACGCAGCTAATGCCGAGAAAGCCTACACAGACTTCCCTTTCAATATAAAAAAGATGAGTACATCCGGTTGTTTGTTTGATTTTAACAAGCTGAATGATGTTTCAAAAAATGTTATTTGCCGTTGGGATGCAGAAAAGGTTTATGATCATCTTATAGAATGGGCAAACGAATATGATCCGGAGTTTGCAGCAGAGCTTTCGGAAAACAAGGAAAAAGCAGTTGCAATTCTCGCAATCGGCAGAGGAGGAAAGAAGCCAAGAAAGGATTTTGCCGTTTGGAGCGAGGTTAAATCATATATGGGCTTCTTTTATGACAAATTTTTTGATATCTGTGATCAGTATCCCGAAAATTTTGATCGATCAGACATCAAAAAAGCTCTCTCGGATTTCATTTCCTCTTATGATACATCCGATGACATGAATTCTTGGTTTGAAAAGATAAAAAATATTTCCTCGGAAATTGGATATGCGGCAGACATGAAGGAATATAAAGCAAATCCTGATGCTTTTAAAGGTAATGTTGCCGATGTAAGTATGTTTATTCGAGTTGCAGTTACAGGAAAAATGAACGCTCCCGATCTTTACACTGTTATGCATATTCTTGGAAAAGACACTGTTGAAAGCAGAATAAACGCAATGATCTCAAAGCTTTAACTAAAAACATTTCGCCACATAAGTGGCATAGGAGTTATAAAATGGAAGAAAGAAACAGTAATTTTATTGATGCAATAATCGAAGATGATCTTGCGGCAAATCCGGGGATGAAGGTTCACACAAGATTCCCCCCCGAACCAAACGGATATCTTCATATCGGTCACTGCAAGGCGCTTGTTATAGATTTTGGCACTGCAGAAAAATGGGGTGGACTTTGCAACCTCAGAATGGATGACACAAATCCCGCAAAGGAAGACACAGAATATGTTGATGCCATTAAAGATGACATTCATTGGCTGGGCTTTGACTGGGGAGACCGTTTTTACTATGGCTCGGACTATTTTGAAAAGGACTATGAGCTTGCCGTTGAGCTTATTAAAAAAGGTCTTGCCTATGTTTGTGAGCTGACTGCAGATGATTTCAGAGATCCAAAATATTGCGGAGATCTAACTCACCCTGCAATCTCCCCATATCGCGATAGACCGATAGAAGAAAGCCTTGATCTTTTTGAAAGAATGAAAAACGGAGAATTTCCTGAGGGAAAATATACCCTTCGTGCTAAAATAGATCTTGCATCCGGTAACTTCTGCATGAGAGATCCTGTCCTCTATAGAATTCGCTATATTGAGCATCACCGCCAAGGAAACAAATGGTGCATCTACCCAATGTACGATTTTGCACATCCAATTCAGGATGCACTTGAGGGCGTAACCCACTCTCTTTGCTCTCTTGAATACGAGATACACCGTCCTCTTTATGACTGGGTTATCCAAAATGTAACAGTTCCTTCAAAACCAAGACAGATTGAATTTGCACGTCTCAATATGACTCACACTGTTATGAGTAAGCGATTTCTTCGTTACTTAGTTGAAGAAAAGCTGGTAGACGGGTGGGACGATCCCCGTATGCCAACGCTCTGCGGACTTCGCCGCCGTGGTTATACAGCCGCATCAATTCTCGACTTCTGCTCACGCATAGGTGTTGCAAAATCCAATAGCATGGTTGACTATAGCGTTCTTGAACACTGTATTCGTGAAGAGCTCAATAGCACCGCAAACCGCAGAATTGCAATTCAGAAGCCTATAAAGGTCATTATTGATAACTATCCGGAGGATAAGGAAGAGATTTTCCAGCTTCCAAATAACCCAACAGCAGAAGATGCAGGCACACGACCTGTTAAATTTACTAAAGAAATCTATATTGATGCCGATGATTTTGCCGAAGTTCCCCCTCCAAAGTTCTTCCGTATGAAGCCTGAGGGTGAGGTCAGACTCATGGGAGCTTATATCGTCAAATGCGGCGAGATCGAGAAAAATGAGGATGGCAGCATTAAGGCTATCCACGCAACTGCAGATCTCGAGGCAGCAAACGGCAATCCTCTGGATGGTCGCAAAATAAAAGGTACTATTCACTGGCTCTCTGCCAAATATGCAGAGGATGCTAAGCTTATGGTTTATGACAAGCTGTTCACAAAAGAGAATATGAACGAAGTGCCAAGCACTGAATATGCTGACTATCTTAATCCCGAATCACTTGTTGTTATCGAAAATGCAAAAGTAGAGCCTGCTCTGAAGGGCGCAACCCCCGGTGAGAAATTCCAGTTTGTCAGAACCGGATATTTCTGCAAGGATACAAAGAGTGCAAACACATTTAATAAAATCGTTGGCCTAAAGGACAGTGCACCGAAAAAATAATATGAAAATGGGCTGAGGCGCATCAAATGACGGTTGCCCTCAGCCCATTTAAAACAGAACAAAATCAAGAGAATTTTATGAACAATATTTTATATTTATATTTTTTGATCATTTCTCTCGCATCCATTACAATGTGTTGTTGTGATAAAGCTTTCGCCCAAAAAGGCATGAGACGAATTTCGGAAAAAGCGTTGTTTGGTGTTTCAATTTTTGGTGGTGCTATATTCATGTACTTTACAATGAGGATGATCAGACACAAAACCAAACATAAAAGATTTATGATCGGCTTGCCTATAATTATATTTCTGCAGCTTACAATGCCTTTTTTGATCCGATTGTTAATATATAAAAGCTAAGAGCTGTTGCGCTTGAAACGCAGCAGCTCTCAAATTTTACTCATCAGAGTTCTTTTTAAGGCTTTTTCTTGTTCCGTCAGGATACTGAATGACCGTACTCTCCAGGGTTTGACCGAATGAATATCTGATCTCAGCAATATATTCCTCTCTAAGAGCCTTTTGCTCTGCCTTTTCTTCTTCGCTTAGTCCCTCAGATTTTGATTTTTTAGCCAAATAGTTTATTCTTTCAACCTTTTCTCTTTCCATAAAATCACCCTTTATATTTATTCCATATCTTCTCTGCGGCAGATATATCATCAGAAGCTACAAATATCACATATTTGCCTGCCCTTGCCAAAAGTGAACCTTCAAGCTTTGGCACCTGCTCGGCAGCATATGAGGCAAACAGCTCAGCTCTCTCTTCCCTATATCTATCCATAATCTTATAAATACTTTTAGCATCTTCAATGTCGACACCTTCGATTACAGCTATTTCATCAGAAGTAACAGTGACAGAAGCACATGAATAAATATATGTATAAAGGCCACTAAGACCGTAACGGCTGTCAAGTGTTTGAGAACTCAGCTCAACCAGCTCAATTTCACCTCCGTTATAATGCTCGGAAATTTCCAAAGCCAACGCAGAAGCATCAATCACTATATCCTTATTACCACCACATCCAAATAGTGCTATCAAAGAAAAAAGAGATAAAAGAAATGCTGAAAATTTAATTTTCATTAAAATCCTCCGTTTTGTCACCAAGCAAAGGCATGACAAGAAATGTAATCGATAAGCTTCCTATTTTGTTCAGAATACAAATGTATTCCATCAGGCGCGAATTCGTCGGGAAGATTGCCCACATCATCCGCGAGAAAATAATATGAATCAAGATACCAACAATTCATATCCGAAGCAAGCTGAAGCAGCAATGAATTGTATTCTCTGATCCTTTGATTTGCCTCTGCCCCCTCATAGATGCTTACCTTTTTATCAGCAGCAATAGGCATTATTGCCATTATGCAAATTTCGGCATTGGGACACAAGGTCTCTATTTGTTCAATTGCGTTTCTAACCGATCTTATAAAAACGCTGGGATAAGACCAGCCAAGCTCATTGAGACCAAACATCATATAAACTCTTTTAAAATCCCTTTGGTCGTTTTCAATTGCTTCCATAACCGTATAGGAATTCTCTGCATCGATCTTTATAACCTTCTTTGTACCGAGCTGATTTATTGATAATCCAACAGCAGAATAAAAGGCCGCTCCTATGTCCTGGCAAACCATACTAAGACCCACCATCCTAGAGTCACCAATAAATAAAGTTTCATCAAAATAATCATCACAAGCAGGCAAGGTTGGTTTAAGAATATGATCGGCAGCCTCGCCAACAGCAGGTCTTTCTATCACTGTGGGAGGAGGATTAACACTTGGCGTATTTTCTTCGATAAGTTTTATGGCCTCGCTTTCGCTAACAGAAAGCAAAAAATTAGCATCCGGCAATGTTTTATTCAGCTTTTTTATACCATCAAAGCCTTGCCATGTGATTACATCCACCTCTAAGGCTTCAAGCGTAAAAAGCATAATAATTCCAATGCCAAAAATGCTGATAAGTATTGATAAAAAGAGCAAAGCTATTCTATTTTTCTTGCTCTTGCGTTCACTAAAATTCAACATTAAGCAATGTCACCTGATTCAAACATATTATTTATTATATTATACCACCATCAAAGGTTATTGACAACAAAAAACTTAAAAAATAACGAACTTTTTTCGACAGTTTTGAACATTTTACATTTTGTTAACACTTTTCTCCGACATATATTAAGACGAATTTTATAAAAAAATGTTTCAAAAAACAAAGAAATCATTTTAATAACATCATAAAAAAACGAAGCGAAGGCTCGTGGTTTCTCCGCTTTATATTTTGTATTATAAAGAAATAAAATCAAGAAAAATCTTTACAAAACCATTTTTTTATTGTATAATAAAGAAGAGGTGATATGGTGGAATTTAAAAATTTGCGAGTAAAAGAAATTCTAAGCGTTCAAAAATTCAGGGCAAAAAATGCGAAATGGCGCAGAGTCCTTTCAAAAAGCAGCTCTCTTCAAATAATGCTCCAGGGCAAAGCTATTCATGATTTTGGGGATAGAAAGCTTAATGTTACAGACAATTGCATATATTTTCTAAATCAGTATGAAGATCACGATGTTGAAATATTCAGCAACGGAAATGACGATATTTCATCTATGTCAATATTTTTTACCACCTATGAGCCAATTTCCACAAAAAGCTTTTGTATAAAATTAAAATCAATTACAGAAATCAAGATGTTATTTGAAAAAATCAAAACAAATAAAGCTCTTTCATCAAGAGGAGATGGAAAGCTGCTGAGTGAATTTTATCGACTTTGTGCTATTTATGAGGATCTGAGAGCAAAAGAATATTCCCCAAAAGATCCTCGAATAATTAAAGCAAGCGAATATATCGATTTGAATTTCAATAATAAGAACTGCCTTGACATTGCTTCAAAAGAAAGTATGCTATCTAGGCGAAGATTTAATGAGCTTTTTAAAAAACAGTTAAACATAACACCAAATCGCTATCTAATCAACAAGAGAATCGAATATGCCACTCAGCTTCTTACTCTTAATAATCAACCCATTTCGATTGCAGAAATTTCAGAAATTTGTGGATTTGGCGACATATATTATTTTAACAAGGTCTTTAAAGCAGAAACCGGTCTGACGCCTGGAAAATACAGAAAGCTTTACGGATAAATTTTGAAGCTGAATAAACCGTTACTCTATTTTGTCAATTGATTTTAGTGTACACGGGAGCAATTGAATTTATTTACATCATAGAAAAAGCTGATTTGCTTTCGCAAATCTCCTTTTTCTATTCACAAACACTTTTTATAATCTCAACAGCCTCAGACAAAACATCCATGGGAATATTAAGTGCAGGAAGAAGCCTAACCTTATCTTTAGCAGTTAGACAAAGCACACCCTTTTCAATGCAGGCTTTGACCACATCTCCGGCTTTCTTCTCGGTTTTTATACCTATCATAAGCCCCATTCCGCTAACACTTTCTATTCCCTTTGCGCCTTTTAGCGAATCGAATATAAATCTGCTCTTTTCTTTGACAGAAGCGAGAAGCTCATCGTCGATTCTTGAAACAATGCTGCAAGCTGCAGCACAGCATACCGGATTTCCGCCATATGTTGAACCGTGATCTCCAAAGCCAAGAACATTCTCAACCTTTTCACCAAGAATTGCAGCACCAATAGGCAGACCGCCGCCAAGTCCCTTTGCGGTGGTAACAACATCCGGCTTTATCCCATAATTCATATAAGCATACAGCTCGCCGGTTCTTCCGTTTCCGGTCTGAACCTCGTCAACCATCATCACAATATCTTTTTGAGCAGCATATTCGGCAGTTTTCTTAACAAAATCTGCATCAAGAACATTAACACCGCCCTCACCTTGAATACACTCAATCAGAATTCCTGCAACATTACTCTCTTCCGCAACTCTTTTGAGATCATCAAAATCATTTGCCTTGGCATAAGCAAATCCGGGGGTCAAGGGCTGAAAAAGCTCATGGTAATGATCCTGTCCTGTTGCCGAAAGAGTTGTAAGCGTTCTTCCATGAAAGCTGTTCTTCAACGTAATTATGGTTGAGAACTGCGGTCCTTTCTTTTCAGCAGCATATTTTCTTGCAACCTTTATCGCACATTCGTTTGCTTCTGCACCCGAATTAGAGAAAAACACCTTTTTCATTCCGGTTTTTGTGCAAAGCATTTCCGCCAGATCTCCGCAAGGCTTTGTATAATAAAGATTCGACATATGCTGAACGAAGGAAATCTGCTCTTTTACTGCATCCTGCCAAAAATCATCAGCAATACCAAATGCTGTTACGCCAATTCCGGACCCCATATCGATATAACGCTTGCCATTTTCATCAAAGACAACAGAGCCCTTACCTCTAACAATTGCAACAGGAAAACGAGCATATGTACCGGCGATATATTCTTTATCCTTATTTTGAATATCACTCATTTTCGTCACCCATAAGCATTGTTCCGGCTCCCTCGTCGGTGAGAAGTTCCATAAGAATGGAGTGCGGAACTCTTCCGTCCATAATAATAACCTTATTTACTCCTGCATTTAGTGCCTCAATACAACACTCAACCTTTGGAATCATCCCACCCGAAATAACACCTTCTTCACGAAGCTTAGCAGCCTCGGAGACAGTCATAACAGGAATAAGTGTTGAAACATCATCTTTATCGCGCAGTATTCCTGCAATATCGGTCATCATAATGAGTCTTTCTGCACCAAGAGCACCTGCAATAAATGCTGCAGCAGTGTCACCGTTAATATTATATGCATTTCCCTCTTTATCACAACCGATGGTTGAAATAACAGGAATGTACCCTTTTTCAAGCAGATCATTTACAGGGTCAATATTGATATTGGTTATCTGTCCAACAAAACCAAGACGCTCATCCTTCATCTTTGCCTCAATAAGACAGCCATCCATTCCGGAAATTCCCATGGCCTTTCCGCCCTTCATTTCAAGAAGGTTTACAAGTGTCTTATTTATCTTACCCGCAAGCACCATTTGAACGATGTCAACCGTTTCTTTGTCTGTTACACGAAGGCCGTCAACAAATTCAGGCTCTTTTCCAAGCCTTGCCATAAGATCACTGATCTCAGGGCCGCCTCCATGAACAAGAACAATTTTAACCCCGATAAGCCAAAGAAGAACGATATCCTCCATAACCTGTTGCTTCAAGGTTTCATTTATCATTGCATTTCCGCCGTATTTTACAACAATTGTCTTGCCGTTATAGTGGCGGATGTTAGGAAGCGCCTGCGTAAGAACATCGGCGCGCTGTGCATTTGTAAAATTCTTATCCATTATGAGCTCCTTATTATGTTCTGTAGTCTCCGTTGATCTTTACATAGTCATATGTAAGATCACATCCCCAAGCTCTTGAAGAAGCTTCACCGCTATCAAGAGTTATATTGATCTCGATCTCTTTCTGGAGCAATATCTCTTTAGCCTTTTCCTCTGAGAAATCAACGCCTGCGCCATTTTCACAAACGAGAATACTTCCCTTTTCGCTCTTAAATGAAACGCCTACCTTATTTACATCAACATCAGCACCGCTATAGCCTATAGCACACAAAACCCTTCCCCAGTTTGCGTCTGCTCCAAACATAGCAGCCTTAAGAAGACTTGAACAAATAACGCTTTTTGCAACACTCTTTGCCGTTTCCTCATCCTTTGCACCCGAAACATTACATTCAAGCAGCTTGGTTGCGCCTTCGCCGTCAGAAGCTATCATGCGACAGAGATAAACCGTAACAGTATTAAGAGCCTTCATAAATTCATCAAAGTCAGCGCCAAGCTCTGTTATTTCATCATTTCCCGCCATACCGTTTGCAAGAACTGTAACCATATCATTGGTAGATGTATCACCGTCCACACTCACCATATTAAAGGTGTTTTTGATATCACTCGAAAGTGCTGTTTTAAGCATTTCGGGAGAGATTGCGCAGTCGGTAGTAATAAAAACAAGCATGGTGGCCATATTGGGATGTATCATACCGCTTCCCTTTGCAATGCCGCCTATTCTGCAGACTTTGCCGCCTATATTAAATTCAACAGCAATCTCCTTTTTAACGGTGTCAGTGGTCATAATTCCCTCGGCAGCGTCATCGCTTCCACTTGTTGAAAGAGTCTTTTTAAGCTCGGGAATACCTTTTGCAATAGGATCAATATCAAGAGGTTGACCAATAACACCGGTTGACGCAACAACAACATCCTCAGCCTTAATACTAAGCTCTTTGGCACAAAGCTCACACATTTTCTCAGCAATTTCAATACCATTTGCATTACAGGTATTTGCGTTTCCGCTGTTGCAAACAACTGCCTGTGCTCTGCCGTCAGCAAGATGCTTCTTTGTTACAAGAAGAGGTGCACCTTTCACAAGATTAGTTGTATAAACTGCCGCAGCA
>JAZUQN010000077.1:0-2666 GCA_045605745.1 Eubacteriales bacterium | reverse complement strand
ACCTCAACAGGCATACAGCCCTCAAAAACAGTGGGTTCCTTTTGAGAATCTCTGTCAAACTGCTTGAGTTCTGCCTCCTTAGCAGTTATAAGCGCTTCATAGAAAGCCTCATACTGCTCCTTTGTCATTGGACAATTTATATAGTCTGCATCTCCCTTATCATACCTTGATGCGAAGAATGCAACATCCATATTTATCGAAGAAAAATCCACTATCGGAGCAGCTGCGTCAAAGAAATGAAGATTGCCACAGCCAAGCTCGCCTCTGATATAATCAGCCATAGGATCAGAGGTCAGGGGACCGGTTGCAATAACTGTGTAAACATCACTATCACACACTCCGGTCTTCTCCTCACAAACAATCTCAATATTTGGATTATTCTTTATTTTTTCAGTAATATATTCGGAAAAAAGTGTTCTGTCAACCGCAAGCGCAGAACCGGCAGGCACCTTCGTTGCATCAGCAGCCTCCATAATAAGCGAACCCATGCGTCTCATTTCTTCCTTTAAAAGTCCGATAGCATTTGAAAGACTGTCAGAACGGAGGGAATTTGAGCAAACAAGCTCAGCAAAGCCTTCCGAGTGATGTGCGGGAGTAAGTTTTTTAGGCTTCATTTCATAAAGACGAACTCTTGCGCCAAGCCTTGCGGCCTGCCAAGCGGCTTCAGTTCCGGCAAGGCCTGCCCCGATAATTTCAACAATCGGCCTTTCCATATCAGTTTTCTCCGGAAAGCTCTTCATCAGCGCCTATCTCTCTCCTATAGCCGCAATCCTTATCATGGCAAACCACAAGAGCTTTACCCTTTTTGCGGAACAGCATTTTGCCGCAGGATGGGCATTTTTCATCAAGAGGCATATCCCAAGAAGAAAAATCACAATCGGGATATTTTTCACAGCTATAGAAAACTGTGCGATTTCTGCCGTATTTAGTCAAGATCTTACCGCCACACTTAGGGCAAGATGCATCCAGCTCTCTTGTTTTCTGCTTTGTAAACTTACATTCCGGATATCTGCTGCAGGCATAGAAGGAACCGAATTTTCCGCTTCTCATAACCATATCTGCACCGCATTTTTCACACTTAAAGTCTGCAACAACAACCTTCTTTTCTTCCTTTGCCTCGTCCTTTTGAACAAGAGGCTTGGTATTTTTGCAGGCCGGATATCCCGGGCAAGCGGCAAATTTGCCGAATTTTCCGCTCTTTACAACCATTTTTCTGCCGCATTTATCACAGATAATATCGGTCTCCTCTGCAGGAAGCTCATAGCTATCCTTGCTGATAGTCTCCTCTGCCTTTGAGAGCTCCTTTGAGAAATCCTCATAGAATTCCTCGAGCACAGCTTTCATCTCACATTCGCCCTTTTCGATAGCGTCAAGATCATCCTCCATATTTGCGGTGAATTTATAATCCACCACATCCGGGAATTGCTCCTTCATAAGCTTGGTAGTAACCTCTCCGAGAGGGGTGGGAACCAAAGCCTTTCCGTCTCTCTGAACATAATTTCTTGCCAAAATAGTTGTGATAATAGGAGTGTATGTTGATGGACGACCAATTCCCTTTTCTTCAAGATACTTAATAAGAGAAGACTCTGTATATCTTGCAGGAGGCTCTGTAAAATGCTTCGCAGGGTCTATTTTGCGAGAATTGAAGATTTCGCCCTCATTAATGACAGGCAGACAAAGGTTTTGAATTTCCTCATCGCCTTCCTTTTGTTTCTTCTCCTCTTCGCTTTCTTCATAAATTGCCATATATCCTTGGAAAGCAACAGTATATCCGCTTGTTCTGAACACATAACCGCCGCATACAAAATCTGCAACAACGGTATTAAGCTCCGCAGACTGCATCTGGCTTGCAACAAATCTCTCCCAGATCAGCTTATAAAGCTTATACTGATCATTTGTAAGATATTTTTTGATTTTTGCAGGCTCAATTTGAACATTTGAGGGTCTTATAGCCTCGTGAGCATCCTGAGCACCGCTTTTTGTCTTATAAACTCTGGGGGTTTTGGGATAATATTTATCACCAAAACGATCGCTGATATAAGACTTTGCTGCATCTGCCGCATCTGCGGATATACGGAGCGAGTCGGTACGCATATAAGTGATAAGACCCTGAACACCGCCGTTTTCGGAACCGATATTAACACCTTCATAGAGCTCCTGTGCAACCTTCATTATCCTTGCAGACTGGAAGCCCAACTTTTTAGAAGCCTCCTGCTGCATTGTTGAGGTTGTAAAAGGAGGCTGTGGAGCCTTATGTCTAACTGATTTTTTAACAGCTTCAACCTTGAAATCTCCACATCTTATAGCCTCAAGCACTATGTTTGTCTGTGCCTCGTTTTCAAGCTTCAGCTTTCCGTTTTTGTCCCCCGTAAAGCGAACGGATATCTCTCTATCGCCATTAACGAGAAGAGCCTCAATAGTCCAGTATTCATTTGGTACAAAAGCCTTTATTTCTTCTTCTCTTTCAACTATGATTCTTGTTGCAACAGATTGAACTCTTCCTGCACTAAGACCGCTCTTTATATTTTTCCAAAGCAGTGGGCTTAGCTTATATCCAACTATTCTATCAAGAATTCTTCTTGCCTGCTGCGCATTAACAAGATTCATATCGAGCTGTCGAGGATTCTTGATTGCAGCCTTTATAGCGCTTTTTGTGATCTCATTAA
>JAZUQN010000076.1:0-4471 GCA_045605745.1 Eubacteriales bacterium | reverse complement strand
GGTTTTAACAATTTCGAATATATTGAACCGATTAAAATGGTTCACCGTCAGCTTGGATATACTCTGCATTTTGTTTTGGCAGGTGAGGGAACCCTTTTTCTTAACGGCAAAGAATTTAATATTTGTGAAAAACAGTTTTTCTTTCTGCCCCCGAATCAAGAGCAGATGTATTATCCGAGAGAAATCAATAAATGGAAATACGTGTGGTTCTATTTCAGCGGAAATAGGGCAGAGGAAATTGGCAAAAAGCTGGGCTTTTCTTGTGAAAATCCCGTTTTGAACCTTAAAAATTTTAAAGACATCGAAGCTGAGATCCTTTCGCTTATGCGTGATGCTGAGCTTGGAACGGTAAATGAATATAAAGCAAAGGGCGCTTTTTATACGATAATCGGAGAGCTGATTGGAAATGAGACAAGCGAAGCGCTGGCTCAAAGCTGTGTTGAAGAGGCCTCAGGATTTATAGAAACAAATTTTTCTAATTGCGATTTTTCTGTTGAAACGCTTTGCAGAATTCTTTATATTAGCCATTCTGCGCTTTGTAAGGCATTCAGAACAAAGCTTGGAACAACGCCGCAGAAATATCTGATAGATATCAGAATGAGAAATGCGGCAAAACTGCTTTTTGACAAAAATATTTCGGTTAGGAATGTGGCAAAATGCTCGGGATATAAGGACGAGATCCATTTTATGAAGACCTTTAAAAGATATTATGGAGTTACTGCAACAGAATATAGACACAGAGCTATAAAATCAAAGGATGAACAAAAACAAATGAGCTGATTCGATTAAGAATCAGCTCATTTGTTTTTCTAATATATGATGCCATCCGGCTTCTGTTATTGTTCAAGTGCTTTTGTTTTCCATTTTCCAATTCTGAAGAAAATGGTTGTCAGAACTGCGCCGATGACCCAAGATGAGAGAAGAGAGATTTGAATACATTCCTTTGCGCCGTTTGCAATAACGCCGTTTCCGGTTATATAGGCAATTCCGTATGCAAGGGGAACGCGAATTATTACCGTTGTCATAAGGGATATCCACATGGGTGTCAGCGTGTCACCGGCGCCTCGCATAATTCCCGAAAGGCTTTGGGTCACAGCCATTGCTATGTAACCCAATGCAAGTATAAGCATTAGCTGATAGCTCATATCAACGAGTGCGGAAGCATCGGCTGCATCAGTGTCAACAAAAAGCTTCATAAGGTGTTTACCAAAAGCAAGTATCGCAATTGTGATAGTGGTTGAACATCCAACCGCAAGCAATGTGCCTTGCTTTGCCCCCTTTGTAACTCTGTCATAAAGCTTTGCACCCACATTCTGACCTGCATATGTGGTCAGCGCAGTGCCAAAAGAAAAGTTTGGCATCATTGCAAAGCCGTCAACACGCATAATTATTACATTTGCGGCAACAAAATCGTCTCCGAACTGATTTGTCAGCGACTGTACTATTATCATTGCCGAGGAGAAGATAGCCTGTGTCATGCCTGCCGGCAGACCAAGTTTTATGATTGTTTTTACATATGAGCCAGAAGGCTTTAAATATTTAAGCTTGAAATCAAAGTTTTCTTTGTATCTTGCGAGCTTTATGAAGCACAGAAGTGCCGAGACAATTTGCGCAATTACCGTTGCAAGGGCAACGCCTGCAACTCCCATGCCGAGAGAGGCAACAAAATAAATATCAAGAACGATGTTAATAACCGTTGCAGTCAAGAGGTAGATAAGGGCGGAAACAGAATCGCCCATTCCTCTGATAACATTGCTGAGGATGTTATAGAACGCCATTCCGGCAATACCCACAAGTGAAATTGTCAGATAATCGGTGCAGGCATCGAGAATGGTATATCCGGTTTCTGCATCAAGCACGGTTGTGGATGTGTTCATAAGCACCAGAAGCGGTCTTATAAGCGGTGTGAGAATAACTATCAGCATCACGCAAGCGATTGCAGTAACGGTTATGCAGTTTCCTATCGTGTAGGAGAGGCTTTTGCGGTTTTTTGAACCGAAATACTGAGAAACCATTGTGTTTGCACCGGTTGAGATACCGATGAAAAGCACAAGAAGCAGGTTTAGAAGTGGGCCGGCGCTTCCAACGGCGGTGAGTGCCTCCTTGCCCACATATTTACCCACAACCATACTGTCAACAGTGTTATATAGCTGCTGGGCTATATTGCCGATGAGCATTGGCAGAGTAAACATAACGATGCTTTTCCAAGGAGTTCCAATCGTCATATCTGTTGGGGCAAATAATTTTTTAAGCGATAATCTTTTTGACACTTTTTTACCTCTGAATTTTAAATTATAAACATTATAGCGAGCTTATTTTCTAAAAGAAAAATAAACTCATTAATTATAACATAAAGTGAGCTTTTTTGCAATATCTTTTTTATTTATAATTTTTTGGTTTTTGACACATATTATAATCAAACACCAATTGCAATTGCAGAGCCTTATGCTGGAACGGAATATTCGGCATTTAACAACAGTAATTTTGTCATTATAGAATGGGGGGCAGAGCATTGAAATATTGGAGCATTATGATGATATTATTGCGGTTTGCTCGGATCATACGCATTTAATAGAAACGGGGAGCACTGAGCTCGTTCGGTTAAGTACAAGCGTTAGTTTTTACTTTCCTTATTGCGGAAATGATGGAAGGGTAGATATAGGCGGATCTTATCAAACGGATGATAACTGCACTCCTTTCTTAGGGGGTGCAAACAACTATGAGTATGTCAATAACAGACTTATATCGTTAGGTTATGGGGATAAGATTTTCCGAGACGGAATTACGGTGGGCGAGCTTGAAAAATACTTCGATCTTGTGACCGACAGCAAAACCTTTGCCCCACTTTTTGAAGATTAAATAACCGCAGCGGCGCATCAAAATGCGCCGCTGTTTTTTTTGTAAAATGATTATTATTGAAAATGTTTTCAGGTTTTGGTGAAAAAATATACAAAAAATGTGAGGAAATAATCTTTTTGGTTGTATTTCCGATAAAAAAACTTTAAAATGCAAAAAAAATTTGCGAATAAGGTTTACAAATCGAAAGATAAGTGGTATAATACATAGTTGGAAGTTTGGCGTTCTTTGCCCCCCGCGGCAGACCGCAGTGCCACACTTCCGAAGACCGTTTTAATAATAAAAATAAAAATTTTTTACATAAACAGGAGGTATCTTTCTCATGGCAAATCTTATCAGAAAAAAGCAATCCATGGATGGTAACACAGCCGCCGCTACAGTGAGCTATGCGTTCACTGAGGTTGCTGCCATCTACCCCATCACTCCTTCTTCCGTTATGGCTGAGCTGACAGACTCTTGGTCTGCAACAGGCCTCAAGAACATAATGGGCGAAGAGGTTAAGGTTATGGAAATGCAGTCCGAGGCAGGTGCGGCAGGTACCGTTCACGGTTCTCTTGCAGCAGGTGCTCTCACAACAACCTACACCGCTTCTCAGGGTCTTCTTCTTATGATACCCAATATGTACAAGATCGCAGGCGAGCTTCTTCCTTGCGTCATCCATGTTTCTGCGCGTTGCGTAGCTTCTCACGCACTTAACATTTTCGGTGATCACTCCGACGTCTATGCCTGCCGCCAGACAGGCTTCGCTATGCTTGCTGAGTCCAACCCTCAGGAGGTTATGGACCTTGGTGCTGTTGCTCACCTTTCAACAATCAAGGGCAGAGTTCCTTTCCTTAACTTCTTCGACGGCTTCCGTACATCCCACGAGATCCAGAAGATCGAGGTTTGGGATTACGATACTCTTGCCCAGATGGTTGATAAGGACGCTATCGCAGATTTCCGCGCTCGTTCTCTCAGCCCTGAGCATCCCGTTCTCCGCGGTTCTGCTGAAAACGGCGATATTTTCTTCCAGCACAGAGAGGCTTGCAACGAATATTATAACGCTCTTCCTGCAATCGTTGAAGATTATATGAACCAGGTCAACGAGAAGATTGGTACAAACTATCAGCTCTTTAACTACTACGGTGCTCCCGATGCAGACAGAGTTATCATTGCTATGGGCTCTGTTTGTGACGTTGCAGAGGAGGTTATCGACTACCTCACAGCTAAGGGTGAAAAGGTTGGTCTTGTTAAGGTTAGACTTTACCGTCCCTTCTGCGCTGAAAAGCTCATCGCAGCTATTCCTGCAACCGCAAAGAAGATCGCAGTTCTTGACAGAACAAAGGAACCCGGCTCTCTCGGTGAGCCTCTCTACCTCGATGTTGTTACAGCTCTTGCGCAGGGCGGCGTAAACGCAAAGGTAGTTGGCGGTAGATACGGTCTTGGTTCTAAGGATACTCCTCCTTCCTCTATCTTCGCTGTATACGCTAACCTTGATAAGGACGAGCCTAAGAACGGCTTTACCCTTGGTATAGTTGATGACGTTACCGGTCTTTCCCTTGAAGAGACCGCCGCACCCGACACCAGCGCAGAAGGCACCATCTCCTGCAAGTTCTGGGGTCTTGGCGGTGACGGT
>JAZUQN010000075.1:0-8848 GCA_045605745.1 Eubacteriales bacterium | reverse complement strand
GACAACTTTAACGTTTGGCATTGTGTTTCCTCCTTCCGCTTATGCTTTTACCGAGTCACGGATGAACACGATACCGCCCTTGGCACCGGGAATAGCGCCCTTAACAGCGATAAGGTTCTTTTCTGTGTCGATCTTTACAATATTGAGGTTGAGAACAGTTACCTGCTCGTTACCGTACTGACCAGCCATTCTCTTGTTCTTAAAGATTCTTGCAGGGTCAATAACGCCCATTGAACCGGGCTGACGGTGAATAGGACCTACACCGTGTGTGTGCTGAAGCATATGTGCGTTCCAACGCTTAACTACGCCTGTATAACCGCGACCTTTTGTTATACCGGTTACATCGACCTTGTCGCCTGCGGCGAAGGTATCGACAGATATAACGTCGCCAACGTTAAGAGCAGAGCAATCATCAAGACGGAACTCCTTGAGGTGCTTCTTTGCAGCAACTCCGGCTTTCTCAAAATGACCTTTCTCAGCCTTAGTCATGTGTTTCTCCTTAACATCCATGAAACCAAGCTGAACGGCGTCATAGCCGTCGTTTACGACTGGCTTCTTGTGTGCTACTACACAAGGACCAGCCTCGATTACCGTAACCGGGATGACATTTCCGATTTCATCGAAAATCTGGGTCATACCGATCTTCTTACCGATAATACCTTTTTTCATTTTTCCTCCTTGGGTTATTGGTTGACGTTTTGGATTATCCTTTCGGATTCGCCAACTTGACCGCAAGACGCTTCACACTTACTGAAGCTTTTGCGTAGGGTTTTGTGCAGGAATTAAAGCTTTACCTCAATTTCAACGCCTGCGGGGAGCTCAACGCTCATGAGCGCATCGATTGTCTTTTCAGACGGCTTAATAATATCGATGAGTCTCTTGTGGGTTTTCAGTTCAAACTGTTCGCGGCTATCCTTGTACTTGTGAACTGCACGGAGGATCGTTGTGATCTCTCTGTCAGTGGGGAGCGGTACAGGGCCACTTACTTCAGCACCATTTCTCTTTGCAAGGGCAACGATCTTTTCAGCTGCCGCATCGATAAGGGTGTTGTCATAGCTCTTCAGCTTAACTCTGATTTTTTCCTTAACTGCCATTGTTTTTTGCCTCCTTTTAATATTCCGCTCAAAAACTCGTCATTATATACAAATGAAGAGCTTGTCTGACAGAGCGGTTTGTGAAATGGGGCGAATTCACCTGTACACCGTGCCGTGTGTTTCTTTGCTTTCCATACAAAAGCCGGAATACCGATCAGCATGAATCCGGACTCCGGGGAATAGAAAGCTGCGAGCAAGGTCGCAGAAAATACGGTTGACAGCAGGTAAAGACACTGTCAAAGGGTGCACGAATCAGTCCCGCCCGATTGAACAAAAGGGATTCCCCTTTTCGGACATACTCTGCGGAAATTACCTGTCAAAAGGCAGCAACCTTCCGCTTCATCGCACTCAGACCTACTTATTATACAATATTTGACTTCAAATTGCAAGAGCTTACAGAAAATATTTTATATAGAAATTTACAGAATTTTAGCCCTTCTTTTTGTGCGTTTTGCACATATTAAGAATTTTTATATATTTTATTCAACTATTCCACCTTTAAAAACCACCTAACAAATAATAAAATGTGAAAAAATAATAAATATAATTTGCAAGCTCTTGAAAAAAACAAAAAAAAATGTTATAGTATTATCTGAAAGCATAGATTCCCTTATATATAATAATGTAACCAAATTCGACAAAAAACGGAGATAACATGAAACATATAATTTTAAAAAAAGCCGCAAAGCTCATTCTGTTATGCACGATTCTTATATTCTGCCTCGCCTCCTGCGGCCACGCAAACAAGAAAAAAATTAACAATGCTAACCTCAATCTTGATATCGGAAACGGCTTTAGCCACTTTGATAACGAAAGCAATCATCCTGCTCCCTCCCCGGAAGCTGTTTTGGATGTTCTTTCATCAAAAATCATAATTAAGCATGCATACGGAGATCAAATTATTGAAACTCCGCTGATCTATAACAATTCTCCAACCGCCTATCCCCGAATGGATCTTATCATCAGCGGCAACCGAATGGTAGTCGTATATTGTCCCGATGTCAGCGTGCCAAATTTGCAAATAGTTTCAACAGATGATGGCGGAAACAATTGGATACAAAGTACTCTAAATCTTGTAAGCGAAAATGTCAGCATAATAGATGAGTTTTGCGCTTCATTTTGGTCAACAAAAAGCGGCGCGCTCACAATATATGACTCAAGCTCAGGCGAAACCCTCATTTATTTCACAGATAATTCAGGAAAATCTTGGAGAAAAGCAGAAAGTGCTCCACCCAAAACCTCAAACTGGCACGATTCCCTTTATTGCGGCGCGTTTCTCAGCTCCAACATTGGATTCGCTTCATATAATTTTTATTCTTTCCCACCAAACAAACCCCAAATCTACTTGACTCTTGACGGCGCAGAGACCTGGGAGCAGCTTGAAATAACCGTTCCCGCAAGTGTAATGACAGCCTATGCTCTGGCAGGCACCCCATTTTATGACGGAAGCAAGATAAATGTTCCCATCGAGCTTTATGATGCAAACGGAGTCAAAACCGATGAGAAATATTATGTTTCTTATGATTTTGGCGAAAGCTGGCAGTTTTATGCAGAAGAAGAGGAGGAGCTAAGCCTAATTAGAAATGCCGAGGGCGAAAAGTGGTTTGCCGCAAACCGCCCGAAGGAACTTATTGACAGAGAATACTTTGTTTCCGACTTTTCTCTTTACAGTTCATTTTATATTGAAGAAAACGTCCGCATCGATGCATATAAATATGTAACCGCATACAACATCGACGATTGGAGCACATTGAAGCTTACAGGCGAAATGTATTTTGATGCCGACGGCAATCTGTATTACAAAAAATTTGCAGGCTTTCCGATTCTCCTATTTGTTTATGAGGGCGATGTTTTCAATCATACATACTCCCTTATAGGTTCAAGTACCGAAAATCAATATGTAACCGAGGGTGAGAATCATCTTGCCAACCGCCTCTACGATGAATACACCGAGCATACTGCCATCAAAAAGCTTTATGCAGAAGCTGCAGAAGCCTATTCCTGGTTCACAGGCTATAACGGATACATCGTCTCCACATCAGGCTCCATGGAGCACAACGGTGTTCAGTATGATAAGGTTTCAACTAAAAACGCAATCGAAACAGATATCACTTCCCTTTCTCAGCTCAGAGACTATCTCGCAACTCTGTTTTCAGAAGAGCTGGTAGAAAAGCTGATGGGGACATATGTAAACAAGAAATCAACCCCACTGTTTATAGATGGAGAGGATGGGCTCTACAGATACGGCGGATATGTATCCATGTTCGGATATAATGCCATAACCCCAAAGCTCACGGTGTCCGAGCTTACAAATGACCGTGCCACACTTACCCTTTCTGTTCAAACCCTATTTTATGAAAAGCCTATAGATTTTGCAGTTGATTGCAAGGTATTTGTGGACACCGACGGCAAATGGAAAATGGATACATTTATTCTTGCAGTTGAAAAGGCATGGCAGATACTTCAGGGGACTTCCGATGACAGCGAAAATGTTGACAAAACTCAAAAAACCATTTATCGCATCAGCGATTGGGAAAAGCTTGAATATTCAGGCATAGGCGGAGAACAGATGAAAGAATTTCTATCTGCTCTTGTTGCAGGTGACGTCGAAAAGCTTGCTCTTTACAGCGGCTCAACTCCATTTGCTGTGCTCGAAGAATATGCAAAGCTTGACATAACAGAATATTCTATCAGCAAGGTTTATTCCGGAGGTCAATCAAAAATAAGATTTGACTATACTATCGGTAACGAAAGAGGTCAGGTCACAAAGAGGACCGAAAGCGGAGAGCACAGTCTATATGTCAGTGCTTCAAACAATATGGTATATCTGCAAAAACCGGCAGAAGCAAAAACCGAGGTTGAAAAGTTCCTTTTCGACTATTTTTCATCAACCCTAAAGACAACCCTGCCGAAGCTGGATGAGCTTCGCTATGACGAAAACACCGACATAACAGATTTTCTGCTGAAGCGTATAGGTGAAAACGGCGTTGACGAGAGCCGGATATCCAGCATTGCCTATATAATTTTCGGGATATACAATTTCACCCCATCTGAGGATCTTTGCGGAGAAAACAACAGCTTTTCTGCACTAAACCGACCAAATCGCAGCATCGACTTTGAAATAATAAACGAAAGTTCCTTTGACGATGAGATAACAGTGACTCTTCGCTTCTTTGCCGATAAATCAGGACTTGTGGGAGCCTCGGAGGTTCAATATGAGCTTGAAAAAAACGGTGCAGATTATAAATTCGTAAATGTTTACACAATCAAAGAATCAAATTTCGATGTATACAAAACCGTCTCTTAAATGAAAGGAATTTATATGTATAAAACAATACTTTTCGACCTTGACGGAACTTTGACAGATTCAGGCCGAGGCATTACAAATTCGGTTGCTTATGCTCTAAACAAGGCGGGATATTCCTATGGAAGCAAAAAAGAGCTCGAATGTTTTGTAGGACCACCGCTTGCAAAAACCTTTATGGAAAAATGCAACCTCACCGAAGAAGGCGGTGCACATATGGTTGAGCTATACCGAGAATATTACAGCGTAAAGGGTATTTTTGAAAATGATGTTTACAATGGTATAGTTGAGCTTTTGGGCACTTTAAAGAAAAACGGCAAAAAGCTTATCGTTGCAACCTCAAAGCCCGAAATTTTTGCAGAAAAAATAATGGAGCACTTCAATTTAGCAAAATATTTCGACTGCATTGCCGGCGCAACCATGAGCGAAAAAAGAACAGACAAGGCCGAGGTTATTGAATATGCCCTTGAAAAGAGCAATGTGACAGACAAAAGCACTGTGGTTATGGTAGGTGATCGGGAATATGACATAATCGGTGCAAAAAAGATGGGTATAGATTCCATCGGAGTTCTTTACGGATACGGAAGCTTCGAGGAGCTGAAAAACGCAGGAGCAACCTATATTGCAGAGCAGGTTTTGGATATTTTAAAATTTGTCTGATCCAAACACTTTTTCATTTTATAAACTCAAAGCGGCTGAGCATTTTGCTCAGCCGCTTGTTTTATTTTTGTGCAAGCTTCTTTTTTGCGGCCTCAGCCTTCAAACGAAGCTCAGTGTTCAATATTCTCTTGCGAAGTCTTATAGATTTAGGTGTTACCTCTATCAGCTCATCATCAGCAATAAATTCAATTGCCTCCTCAAGACTGAAAATTATAGGCGGAGTAAGCAAAAGCTTTTCGTCAGCGCCGGAAGAACGAATAGAAGTCAGGTGCTTCTTCTTGCACGGATTAACCGCAATATCCTGTCCCTTAGGATTCTGACCAACAATCATCCCCTCATAAACAGGTGTTGCCACACCGACAAACATATCTCCTCGCTCCTGGGTTCCAAACAGACCGTAGCTCGTTGTTTCTCCATCCTCAGAGGCAACTAATGAGCCTGTATATCTCATGGGAATTTCACCCTTAAAAGGCTGATAACCATCAAAAACGGAGTTGATTATACCTTCGCCACGGGTATCTGTCATAAATTCCGAGCGGTAACCAAACAGGCATCTTGCAGGAATTGAATATTCTATCCTCATGCGGCTGCCGTGTGGATTCATCTCAAGAAGCTCGCCTTTTCTCCTTCCAAGCTTTTCAATTACTGTTCCCATATTATCCTCTGGAACATCAATAGAAACTCGCTCCATAGGCTCACACATCACGCCGTCTATATCCTTATATAGAACACGAGGAGTGCTGCAACAGAGCTCATAACCTTCGCGGCGCATAGTTTCGATCAAGATCGAAAGATGCATCTCTCCTCTGCCTGCAACTCTGAATTGGTCGGTTGTCTCGCCATCCTCAACTCTTAGAGAAACATCCTTTAGCAGCTCCTTATAAAGTCTCTCACGAAGTTGACGAGAAGTAACAAACTTGCCCTCCTTGCCTGCAAAAGGACTGTCGTTTACAGAAAAGGTCATTTCCATTGTCGGCTCGCTAACCTTCACAAACTCAAGCGGCTCCGGAGAAGACACGGATGTAACCGTATCACCAATCGTAATATCCGCTGCCCCCGCAAAGCAAACTATGTCGCCAACTGTTGCACTGTCAACAGCAGTTCTGCTAAGACCGTCAAACTGATATATAGAAACAATTTTTGTCTTTTTATGCGTGTCTTCAGAGTGATAATTGCATATGAGAGCGTCCTGATTTTGCTTAAGAGAGCCACGTTCAATGCGACCTATACCAATTCGTCCAACGAAATCGTTGTAATCAATTGAAGAAACAAGCAGCTGCAGCTCGCCATCGGGATCTCCCTCAGGCGCAGGCATATATTCAACTATGGTGTCAAACAAAGGAGAAAGATCGGTTCCCTCCTGATATGGAGAAAGAGACGCAGTGCCATTTCTTCCGGAGCAGAAAATCATGGGGCTATCAAGCTGCTCGTCTGTTGCGTTAAGGTCAAGCAGAAGCTCAAGAACCTCCTCCTCAACCTCCTCAAGCCTTGCATCCGGCTTGTCTATCTTGTTCACCACAACTATCACTCTATGATTCATCTCAAGTGCTTTTTGAAGAACAAAGCGCGTTTGAGGCATAGGGCCTTCTGCAGCATCCACAAGAAGAATAACACCGTTTACCATCTTAAGAATACGTTCGACCTCTCCGCCAAAATCAGCATGGCCGGGAGTATCCACAATATTTATCTTTATATCCTTATAGTGAACTGCTGTATTCTTGGCAAGAATGGTTATTCCACGCTCACGCTCAAGAGCATTGCTGTCCATAACTCTTTCCGTTGTTGTTTGATTATCACGGTAAACGCCACCCTGCTTTAGCATTTCATCAACAAGAGTAGTTTTACCGTGGTCAACATGGGCAATGATCGCAATATTTCTTAAATCTTCTCTTTTCAACTTATTATCCCCCAAAACAATCAAAATTTGTCTATCAACTTGATATTATATCACTTTTTTGTCATATAGTAAATAGTTTTTGTCATATTTCTAATATTTTTACAATATTAATGCCTCTCAAAAAGCTTTATTTTGTCATTTCGCAGAACAAAATAATGCAAATTCTAAAAAATTATACGAAGTGCAGCAATTAGACGGCTACGACATAAGTGATTTGACCCTCTTCCAAATAGATGTTTATGAAACTTAATTTTAGACGACAGATGTTTAGATGGCATCGAAACTTATATATCACACTCATCTAACTTTTATTTATATATGCGATTATATTTGCACGTGCATCTAATATTCAATGCATTTTAACAAAAAACACTTGACAAACTTTAATATATATGATAAACTTAAAACATAAAAAAGCCAAAATACGGCAAGAAGAGGTTATTATGGAAATAAAATTACTCCGTGAACCTAATGTGGTTTATGAATCCGCTATTCTTTTGTATAACTGCCGCAATGAACAATCGTGCGCAGAGCTTAAAAACGCTATTCAAAAAAAGTTTTCTATTGATGCCGATGTGCTTGATAACTGCTTCAATGCTATTATTGAGATCAGCGATTATGTCACAGGATCTCTCGCTGCTGATGAAAAGCTTTTAGATTTTCTCTTCACCAGACACAGTGCAATGAAGGGTTGCTTTGCTTTTTATATCATTCATGATGCCTGCCGCCGTGCCGAGCCCGACTTTGCAGCAGATGTAAAGCGAATAAGAGAGCTTTCAAAGGCAGAATTTTTTGTCAATTTGACCTCTATGCTCATTGACGATTATGCTCCCGAGGATTGGTATGGCGATATCACAAACTATGCAGAGCTCTTTGCTTTTATAGAGAAAATGCCCATACCGGCAGATGAAAAATTTGAGCTTTGCCGTTTGTATAATAATTTTGAGAGCTATAAAAATCTCCTTGCCGACATTATTGAGGATGCCGGAAATCTGTTTATACGCAAATATGATGTTGTTAAGCATTACATCGGTTGGTTTTTGTCCGCAATAAGTGAGCCTTTAAACTCAGGCGGTGAAAAATTTATTGAAGAGAATTATGACATAAGCCTTTCCCCATCGGTTGATGTATTATACATCCAACCGTCCATAGTTATGTGCAACACAACAAAATATCTTATGAGCTACACTGATGAAAAGGTATACGATTTCTTCTATGTCGGCGTTCTTTTTGAACCACTGAAAGAGATAACCGATTCTTCAACGCTGGAGGATAAGCTTTGTCGCAATCTGAGAACCATTGGCGATATGAGAAAATTTGAAATTCTCAGATTGCTTGCTGAGGGTGAAAAATACGGTCAACAGCTGGCTTCACTGCTTGACATCAGCACTGCAACTGTTTCACACCATATGGCAATGCTTATGGAATGCGGCTTTGTTGAAATAAAAAGAGAATCAAATAGGATCTATTATTGTCTCAACCGCAAAAAGCTCCGCGATTTCATCGACGAGCTTGCAAGCTCTCTTCTTACATAATTCTTCAGATAAAAACAGGACGAGCGCCCCTACCGCTCGTCCTGTTTTTGATTTATCAATAAGTATAAATTTTGATTTGTCGGGGAGATGCCTTTTCACAAAAAATAGCACACTGCGAAAATTTTGCTTAGCAATCGATTATCACAGACGAGAGCAGTGTGCGATATGCTGTACCCTTATTGCGCCGGTCGTCCATGGCGCAATAAGGAGGGGTAGAGTGATATACAGCGACATAAGAAAATGCAGAATTGCATTTTCGAGGGAGCGTTGGCTACATAAAGGAAGGGAGTCCTTAGAGGGAAAAGTAGTTTCCCTCTAAGTGCGCTTTCGTGTCTTTGGCGCATACCAAAGACACTGC
>JAZUQN010000074.1:0-20701 GCA_045605745.1 Eubacteriales bacterium | reverse complement strand
AAAGGTATAAAAACAAATTGTTAACAATGTTGACCTTGTTTTTATAATAGCTATAATATCTGTTGCAAAAAATATTTGGAAATATTGTTTTCTCAAAGATTTTCCTTAACGAAAGGGGTGGGGTAGCCCCCCCTTGAGTTTTATAATAGCACTGATTTTGGTTTGCTTTGGAATTATTTTGTGGTGTTACGAAAAGAAACCGGAGAAGGTCAAACGATATCTTTTATGATATCTGAAAAGCGAAGGCAAAATTGAAAAGTTCGCCCTCGCTTGTTTTGAAAATTTAAATAATTTAGATAAATTTATCTAAGCTATTGACAAAAGCTCTTGTTTTTGATATAATATTCGAGTACAATTAAATATCGGGATGTAGCGCAGATGGTAGCGCGCCTGCTTTGGGAGCAGGATGTCGCAGGTTCAAATCCTGTCATTCCGACCAAAAAACAAAAGGGGTGCTAAGCACCCCTTTTGTTTTTTCGATAGAATTTACGGATTTGAACCTCTCCATTTCGGAGAAATGGAAAAGTTTGCGCTGTGATAAATAAGCCTTTCGAGGAAAACAATAGCGCAAATTAAGGTTCCAAAATCCTGTCATTCCGACCAGTCGGCAGTGCCGACAGCCAATGTCGCTGTTTGTACTGCTGAATTTCTTTATTCAGCACCCGATGGCGAAGTCTGTTATGAATACTCGTACCCAAAAAACCACAGATGAGGCTTTTCCTCGTCTGTGGTTTTTTGAGATAGATTCAGCGATTTGACTGCTACACGATGGTTGTGTTTGTCAACAGTAACTATTTTCACTTAAACGCCGGTGCGTGAGTTTCTCCTGTTGCAAAGGCGTTGGGACCCGGATTTGACATGGAAAAATACATTTTTGCTGCCTTTGTGGTTCCGAAATCACGGTTTGATCCCGTTTCCTGAACCTTGTTAAAGGCATCTCGGAACATCTGATTGTGGGCTTCCTCTCGGTTGAGAAGAAAATCAATGGTTTCTCTGACCTTCTTGTCCTCGATCTGGCGGTAGAGATATTCATATACCACTTTAGCTCGCTGCTCTGAAGCAATGTTGGAAAGCAGATCTGCACACAGATCACCTGTGACGGTTACATAATCTCCCGTCCAAGAATAACCCGACGAATTAATAAGACCGGGATTGAGTCCAAGGAGAACATGGGTTTGTACCTCGCCTGCCTGAACCTTTGTTGCGTCTACATCATGACCGTTTAAAAGGTTAATAGTTTGCGCAACCATTTCCATATGAGATAGCTCCTCTGCGGCAATGTCAAGGAAAAGATCCTTTATTTCAGGATCCTTTATTCTAAAGCTTTGAGACATATACTGCATTGCCGCCTTTAGCTCACCGTTTCCACCGCCCAGCTGCTCTTGAAGCAGTACGGCATACTGTGGGTTTGGTCTTTCAACCTCCACCGGATGGAATAACATTTTTTCGTGTTTAAACATATTTACCTCCATATTTTTTGTTTCAAAGTTATTTTTGACAAAATAAAAACAAAATACTCAAAAAACAGAAAAATGATAGCAATTAATTTGCTATTTATTTCGCTTTTTGGAGCTCCGTCTCATTTTTATCCCCAATCTTTCTCTATTGACATATTGGAGATTGTTTGTTATAATATACAATGGGTTTTGATTTGAAACGAAGGGATGTGAGCCTTATGAGTGCTTTCGAAAATGTTCTTGGAAATGATAAGCTAAGAGAACGATTGGCCGAGGACGCTCGTTTGGGCACGCTGTCACACGCTTATATAATCGAAGGCCCAAAGGGGTGTGGAAAGCATACCTTGGCAAAGGAAATTGCCGCTGCTCTTTCTTGTGCGCACTCAAAGGATGCCTCGCATCAGCTTCCTTGCGGAGCTTGCCTGTCTTGCCGAAAGATACTCGGCGATAAATCTCCCGATGTTATCACCGTTAGGCGTGAGGAGGGCAAAGTCCAGCTTGGCGTCGATGTTATAAGGCGTATGCGTGAGGATGTCCGGCTTCTTCCAAATGACCTTGATATAAAGGTCTATATCATTGAAGATGCTCACACAATGAATGTTGCCGCACAAAACGCTTTTCTCCTGACTTTGGAAGAACCCCCCGGCTTTGTTGTGTTTTTGCTTCTTTGCGAATCTGCGCAGAATATGCTCGAGACTGTCAAAAGCAGAGCGCCTATTCTTCGTATGTGCCCTCTTGGAGATGACACAATGCGCAAAAATCTTGCAAAATACAGCCCTGAGGCCGGTGCCTTGGCAAGATATTCGCCCGAAGAATTTGAGGAGATCATCAAGCTCTCGGGTGGATTTATGGGGCAGGCTATCGAGCTTTTGGATGCTAAAAAAAGAGAGCCTATTCTTGCGGCAAGACGGCTTGCAAGGGAGTTTCTCGTGGCATTGACGCTTCGACGAAGCGGAAAGCGCTCGGTTGAGCTCATAAGCTCTTTTTCTCAGAAAAGAGAGGATATGAAGACTCAGCTTTCTCATCTTCATAGCGCTGCGAGAGATCTTGTTGTGATGAAAAAATGCGAAGATCCGCCTCTTTGCTTTTTCACAAATGCAGAAGAGGCTGCTGAGCTTTCTTTTAAATTTAAGACTTCTGTTTTGCTGTCGATCATCGATGCCGCAGATAAGGCAAAATCAAGATTGGATGCAAACGCCAATGTAAGACTTACCTTATATACACTGGCTATCGATTGCGGACTATTATAAATAATTTCAAAATAAACTCTATATGGAGATTTGTAATGAGTAACAATGAAAGCAGTACCCCGAGAAACGAAAATCAGGGTCAACAAAAAAACAACCGCCATCGAAACGGCGGCCACCACAACCGCAGAAACGGATATAACCATGGTCGTGGTCACAATCACGGAAAAAGAGACAATAACGAGAGAAGTGATAAGATTGAGCTTGTCGGTGAGGCGGTAAATACCGTGGAGAGTGAAGCCTCTCAGATGACTGCGGATGACAAGGTGAGCACAAATGAGTATTCTCTGACTGTAGATCTTTCTGATGATGCAACGCTCATAATAGATGAGGCTCCGCCGGAGGATGATTCTCCAAAGGTTGAGGTTATTGGCATTAGATTTAAAAAAACCGGCAAGGTATATTATTTTTCGCCCGGCGAATTTAAGCTCGGCATTGGAGATTTTGCCATTGTGGATACTTCGAGAGGTGCAGAGCTTGGTGAGGTTGCCTGCGGAAACAGAATGGTTAGAGAAAAGGATATCGTTCAGCCTCTTCGCTCTGTGGTTCGCATTGCCACAAAAGAGGATATTGCTCACGGCGAGGAGAACAAGAAAAAAGAGAAGGAAGCTTTCTCTATTTGCCTTAAAAAAATTGAAGACCACGAGCTTGACATGAAGCTTGTGGATGTTGAATATACTTTTGATAACAGCAAGCTGCTATTTTATTTTACAAGTGCAGGACGTGTTGATTTCAGAGAGCTTGTTAAGGATCTTGCTTCTGTATTTCGCACGAGAATCGAGCTTCGCCAAATCGGTATACGCGATGAGGCAAAGCTTATGGGAGGTCTTGGAGCCTGCGGCAGACCACTTTGCTGTGCCAGCTTTTTGTCTGATTTTGTTCAGGTGTCGATAAAGATGGCAAAGGAGCAGAATCTTTCGCTTAATTCAACAAAAATTTCCGGTGCTTGCGGCAGACTTATGTGCTGTCTCAGATATGAGCATGATACCTATGAGGCTGAGATAAAGCTGACACCCCCTGTTGACTCTGTGGTTAAAACCGAGGACGGAATCGGAACCGTTATTGAAACGGCTCCGCTTCAAGGACTGATAAAGGTTAAGCTGGATGATAAGAATGATCTTACTCCCAAGTTTTATCACAGAGATTCTGTCACCGTGATAAAAATGTCAAAAAGAAATGTCAGCTCAGATGAAGAGCCTGACAGCGAGGAATAAGGACGAAACAACAATATAATCGAGAAAAACAGATAAATTTTCAATTTGTGACAACTTTTTTCGCAAAAAATATTGCTTTTTGCGATAATTGTGGTAAAATATTACTATAATACATGATTCGGAGGTGTAAAAACATGGCTTATAAGATTAATGCTGACGAATGCCTTGGTTGCGGTGCTTGCGCTGGTGCTTGCCCTGTAGAGGCTATTTCTGAAAAGGACGGCAAGTTCGAGATCGACGCTGATACTTGCATTGATTGCGGTTCTTGTGCCGGCACTTGTCCTGCCGAGGCAATTAAGGAAGCTTAATTTCGGTACATAAGGAATACAGACGGAGCAGGCAGTGCCTGCTCCTTTCTGGCTTAGGTGGGAGGCCTTTTAGACTATGGAAATGTTAAATGAATGGGAGCGTCTGGACTATGTCAATGACAGCCTGCGCCTGATACAAAATAAAAACGGCTTGACCTTTGGCACGGATGCTTATCTGCTGGCCGCATTTGTAAAGAGCTCAAAGGGCTCATTTGGTGCAGAGATCGGAAGCGGAACAGGGATAGTTTCTATGCTCTGCGCTTCTCGGGAAAAGCTGAAGAAGATATATGCGATCGAGGTGCAAAGCGAATTTGCCGAGCTTACAGGGAGAAATGCTAAGCTTAATTCTCTTGATGACAAAATATCTGTGATATGCTCTGATGTTCGTGATGTTAGGGCAAGGGATGTTGGCGGTGAGCTTGATGTAATATTTGCAAATCCTCCATACATGAGGACTGATTCTGGAAAGCGTAATGCTTATGATGAAAAATTTATTGCCCGTCATGAGGTTTGTGGGGGCATTGATGATTTTTGCGCTGCAGCCGCAAGGCTTCTTAAATTTGGAGGGCTGTTTTATTGCGTATATCGTCCGGATAGAATGATGGATCTGCTTGCTGCTTTGAGGGCGTGTAAGCTGGAACCCAAATATATTGTGCCTGTTTCCGCAGATAGTGAAACTGCGCCGTCAATGATTTTGGTTGAGGCTAAAAAGGGGGCGGCACCTTCCCTTAAGCTGTCCAAAACGCTGTATTTACATTCTGCCGAAGAGTGGTGCGGCAAAAGCAGAGAGCTAACATCCGAGGCAAAACAAATATATGATACTTGCTCGTTTGAGCATTTCAGAAAGGCCGAAAAATGAAGGAAACAAAAAGATTGCTCAGCTATGTCAGAAGAGCGGTTGACGATTATAAAATGATAGAAGAGGGAGATAGAATCGCGGTTGGCGTCTCTGCAGGCAAGGATTCCCTGACGCTTCTTTGTGCAATGGCATATCTGCGCCGATTCTATCCCATAAAATTTGAGCTTGTGGCAATAACAATTGATATGGGCTTTGAGGGATCGGATTTTTCCCGGATAGAGGAGCTTTGCCGAGAGCTTGATGTTGAATATCATGTTATCCCTTCACAGATATCTAAGATAATTTTTGATGTGAGAAAGGAAAAAAGCCCCTGTTCATTATGCGCAAAAATGCGTCGCGGAGCTTTGCATAATGCCGCAAAAGAGCTTGGGTGCACGGCTGTTGCTCTTGGACACCATTTTGACGATGCGGTTGAAACATTTATGCTTAATCTGTTTTTTGAGGGTCGCATCGGTTGCTTTTCTCCGGTCTCCTATCTTTCCAGAATAGGACTTAGACTGTTGCGTCCTATGGTGTATATGCCTGAAAAGGATGTCAGATATTTTGCGGCAAAAAATGAGCTTCCCATTGTTAAATCGGTTTGCCCTGCGGATGGAAACACCGAGCGTGAAGAAATGAAAAAGTTGCTCTCCGAGCTTGACCATAAATATAAAGGATTAAGATACCGTGTTTTTGGAGCTATGCAGAGAGGCGAGGTTGACGGCTTTAAGGAGTTTGGCAGACTTTATGGCATTGAGGCCTATTCTGACGATGCAGAAGAAACTTAACAGATAAAAAACGGAGCTGTCTCATTTAAATGAGGCAGCTCCGTTTTTTGTTTGTAATATTACACTATTTTGAAGAAATTTAGGATGGCAATGACGATTCCTGCAAAGCAGTAAATGTCAAATATCGTTCCTATAAGTCCTGTAACAAGACCGAGAATTGGTCCGATGAGGGGGAGAGAAGCCAAAAGCCACAGACCCCAGCCCACAACAACTCCGGCAACCAGATAGATCAGAATGGAAATGATCAGTTTTCCAACATCCTTCATTCCAAAAGAAAGCGGAAAGAAATTTCTCAATGCATTCATTATTCGCACCTCCAAATGTATTGTATTTATATTTTAACACATTTGACACACAAAATCAACGGTTTTTTCGATATTTGTCTATTTTTATCTTTCATTGTCGCTATTAGGCACCTATTGACATTTTTGCTTTAAAATGATAAAATAATACAAGTAAACACAAAGAGGATGATGAAATGACAGAAGTAAGAAATAAAAAATTTGATGATGAAAGAGCATTCTACAATAAGGATGGGATTTTGGTTGAAGGCTGTTCGTTCTCCGGGGCGGCTGATGGTGAATCTGCTCTGAAGGAATGTAAAAATATTCAGGTTAAGGACAGTGTTTTTGAGCTGCGTTATCCATTTTGGCATGATGATGGCCTCAGAGTTTCGGATTGCCGCATGACATCTACCTGCCGTGCTCCTGTTTGGTATACAAAGAATGCAAGCTTTGAAAATTGTAAAATAGAAAGCGTGAAGGCTTTTCGCGAGTGCCATAATGTTGTGATAAATAATTGCAATGTTATCAGCCCGGAGCTGCTTTGGAATTGCAGAAATATAAAGATCTGCGGTGGTGAGATGACAAGCGAATATTTTTTTATGGGCTCCTCAAATATAGAGATCGAAAAACTGAAATTCAATGGTAAATATTCTTTTCAGTATGTAAAAAATGCTGTGATAAAAAATTCTGTTCTTAACACCAAGGATGCTTTTTGGCATACCGAAAATGTTTCGGTTTATGACAGTGTGATATCGGGAGAATATGCCGCTTGGTATTCAAAAAATGTAAGGCTCTATAGGTGCACTATAATCGGAACTCAGCCATTCTGCTATGCAGAGGATCTCTATATGGAGGATTGCATTATGGAAAAATGCGATCTTGCTTTCGAGAATACAACGGTGAATGCAACTATAAAAAGTACCGTTGACAGCGTTAAAAATCCCCTTGGCGGAAGAATAGAAGCTGCGGGATATGGAGACATAATTCTCGATGAAAATTTAAAGGCAGGTGCAAGCTGTCAAATACTTACCCTTTGATGCTCCCGGTTGTGCGAATTTTGTCTGATTTTATAAGCTTTTGAATACTGTATTGTGCAACTCTCCAAAAGTGGCAAAAAATAAATATTTTCCTTGACAAAAAACTCGAAATATGGTATCATTTAAGAGATGTAAAAAGGATTTCTGCGACTGACGGATAATTATGGCGAGATAACCATAGTGGAACAGAAATCTATAAAGCCGACCGTCTGGGCGCACTTGGTTCCTTTAATCGGAATAAGTGCGCCCTTATATTTTTTGGAGGTTAATTATGAAAAAAGTTGGAATAGTTATGGGAAGTGACAGCGATCTCCCGATCATAAGAAAATGTACCGCCACTCTTGAATCTCTTGACATACCTTTTGAGGTGCACGTTTATTCTGCACACAGAACACCTGCAGAGGCAGGAGATTTTGCGCGCAATGCAAAAAATAATGGTTTTGGAGTTATGATAGCGGCGGCAGGAATGGCGGCTCACCTTGCAGGCGCAGTTGCGGCAAATACAACCCTTCCCGTTATCGGAATACCCTGTAAATCAACAAATCTGGACGGCATTGATGCCCTTCTTTCAACGGTTCAGATGCCCTCCGGCATACCTGTAGCTACCGTTGCGATAGATGGAGGCGCCAATGCCGCTTTGCTTGCGGCAGAGATGCTTGCCATAGGAGATGGGGAGCTTTCTGCAAAGCTTGATGCAAAAAGAGCAGCGGATGCTGCAAAGGTTCTTGAGAAAAATGCCGCAGTTGAAGCGGAATTCAATAAGTAAAAAATTTAATATAACATAAGGAGAAACAAGATTATGAAACTGGTTTACACAGGAAAAACAAAGAATGTTTATGCATTGGAGAATGGCAACTATCTTCTTAAATTTAAGGATGACTGCACAGGCAAGGATGGCGTCTTTGATCCGGGCGAAAACTCTGTTGGACTGACTATTGACGGTGTTGGAGATGTTAACCTCCGTATGTCTATCTATTTTTTTGAAAAGGTTAATGCTGCCGGCATTAAAACTCATTATATCAGCGCAGATCTCGCTGACACAACAATGGAGGTTCTTCCTGCAAAGCCTTTTGGCAAGGGACTTGAGGTTATCTGCCGTCATAAGGCCGTTGGCTCCTTCTACCGCCGCTACAGCGACTATTGCAATGAGGGTGATGACCTTCCTGCATATGTTGAAACAACATTTAAGAATGATGAAAAAGGCGATCCGCTTGTAACAAAGGACGGCCTTGTTGACCTTGGCGTTATGACTGCGGAGCAGTATGATGATATCAAGGTTATGACCCAGAAGATCACACAGATCGTTGCTGACGATCTTAAGGAAAAGGGCCTTGTTCTTTATGATATCAAGTTTGAATTTGGCTATGACGCAGAGGGCAAGGTTATGCTGATTGATGAGATCGCATCCGGCAATATGCGTGTTTATAAGGATGGAAAATATATCGATCCTATGACTCTTTCTGAGCTTTTCTTTGCTTAAAATAAGGAGAAACATATGGGCGGATTTTTCGGAGCGGTGTTGAAGCGCGATGCGATGATGGATGTTTTTTTTGGAACGGATTATCACTCTCATCTCGGAACACGCCGGGCAGGCCTTGCGGCATATAATGAAACCGACGGTCTGCAAAGATCTATTCATAACATTCAAAACTCACCCTTTAGAACCAAATTTGAGAATATCTTTGATGAGATGAGCGGAAACAGTGCAATCGGTTGCATAAGCGACAGCGATCCGCAGCCTTTGCTTATCCGTTCAAAGCTTGGAACCTTTGCTATCTGCATTGTAGGTGCTGTGAATAATTCGGATGAGCTTCTTGGAGAATATTTCGATCACACTCACGGTCAGTTTAATGCAATGACGGGCGGAAAGGTCAATTCAACAGAGCTTGTTGCGGCACTGATAGGTTTAAAGGACAGTTTTAGAGATGGTATAAAATTTGCACAAAGTGTTATAAAAGGCTCGGCATCAATCCTCATTCTTAAAAATGGCGGAAATATAATTGCCGCAAGAGACAGCATGGGCAGAACACCTGTGCTTATTGGCAAAAATGAGGACGGATACTGTGTTACCTTTGAATCCTTTGCGTATAAAAAGCTTGGCTTTGAAGACGAAAGAGAGCTTGGCCCCGGCGAGATAGTGGAGCTTTCCGCTGAGGGAATAGAGCAGCTTGAAAAGCCGGGCGAGAATATGAAGATATGCGCATTTCTTTGGTCATATTATGGCTATTCAACCTCAAATTATGAGGGCATCAATGTTGAAACTATGCGATATAGAAATGGCGAGATAATGGCGGAGACAGACAAGGAGCGCGGCCTTGCTCAGGATATTGACTATGCTTGCGGCGTGCCGGATTCCGGAACTCCTCATGCTATCGGATATGCAAATAAAAGCGGCGTGCCCTTTGCCCGTCCTTTTATAAAGTATACTCCAACATGGCCTCGAAGCTTTATGCCGCAGAATCAGAAGGACAGAAACAGAGTTGCAAAAATGAAGCAGATACCTGTTCACGAGCTTATTCAGGATAAGAATCTGCTTTTTGTGGATGATTCGATCGTCAGGGGAACACAGCTAAAGGAAACTGTTGACTTTTTGTATGATCACGGAGCAAAAAATGTTCATATGCGTTCTGCCTGTCCCCCCATTATGTATGGCTGTAAATATCTGAATTTTTCTTCATCCAGAAATGAAATGGAGCTTATTGCAAGAAGCACTATTTATGAGCTTGAAGGCGATGAGGGCATTAAATATATCGATGAATACAGCGACGGCTCAACCGAGCGCGGTAAGAAATTGCGCAAAACCATTTGCGATAAATTTCATTTCGCATCTCTTGAATTTCAGTCGCTCGATGGCATAATAAAAGCCATTGGAGTTGATAGATGCAAGCTTTGCACATACTGTTGGAACGGTAAAGAATAAAACATTTTGAAAGGACTTATAAAAATGAGTAATAAATCATTTTCCGAGAGCTATGCGGCGGCAGGAGTTGATATAACAGCCGGTTATAAAGCTGTTGAGCTTATGAAAAAGCATATTGCACGCACAAAAAATGAGGGTTGTCTTGATGATGTTGGCGGCTTTGGCGGTTGCTTTGGTCTCCCCACCTCAGGTATGGAGGAGCCCGTTCTTGTTTCCGGCACTGACGGATGCGGCACTAAGGTTAAGATGGCAATTCTTATGGATAAGCACGATACAATTGGAATTGATGCGGTTGCAATGTGCGTAAACGATATCATTTGCTGCGGTGCAAAGCCCCTTTTCTTCCTTGATTACATTGCTTGCGGCAAGAATATTCCCGAAAAGATTGCTGAAATAGTTTCCGGCGTTGCAGAGGGATGCGTTCAGTCGGGTGCGGCACTTATAGGCGGCGAAACAGCAGAGCATCCCGGCATGATGCCCACCGAGGAATATGACCTTGCAGGCTTTGCGGTTGGTATAGTTGATAAGAAAAAAATACTTGATAACAAGCGAATGGCTGCGGGCGATGTTGTTATAGCTCTACCTTCAAGTGGTATTCATTCAAACGGATTCTCCCTTGTGCGCAAGGTGTTCGATATTGATAATAACCCCGAAAATCTCTATGCTCCATGTGCAGAACTTGGCGGAAAGAGCATTGCGGAAACACTTTTGACACCAACAAGAATTTATGTAAAAGCTGTTCTTGATTTGCTTTCAAGGGTTGATGTTAAGGGAATTTCTCATATCACCGGTGGCGGCTTCTATGAGAATATTCCGAGAAGCATTCCCGATGGACTTGGCGCTGTTATCGACCGTGCTGCTGTAAAGATTCTCCCGATATTTGACCTCATCCAAAAAACAGGCGGCATAAGTGAGAGAGATATGTTCAACACCTTTAATATGGGCGTTGGTATGAGCGTTGTTGTGCCCGAGGCAGAGGTCGATGAGGCACTCAAATCACTTCGTGCATCAGGCGAGGATGCTTATGTTATCGGCAGAATCACCCGGAGCGAAGAAAAAATAACTATCTGCTGAAAACAGATGATGTCCGGTATGATCGAAAAGGAGAATAATAATGGCTAAGGATTTTGCGAAGGTTGCAGTTCTGGTTTCCGGAGGCGGAACAAATCTGCAGGCTCTTATCGATGCCGAAAAGAGCGGAATTATTAAGAGTGGGAAAATATCGCTGGTTATCTCAAACAAGAGCGATGCATATGCGCTTGAAAGAGCAAAAAATGCAGGCATTGAAACTGCGGTTGTGCTGAAAAAGGATTGTGCTGACAGGGCTGATTTTGAAGCTAAGATCATGTCACTTATTGATGATCACGATATCGATTTCATCGTTCTTGCAGGCTTTATGGTTATCCTTTCTGAAAGCTTCACAAGCAAGTATCCTAAAAGAATTATAAATGTTCATCCTTCGCTTATTCCTTCTTTTTGCGGAGAGGGCTTTTACGGACTTCGCGTCCACGAGGCGGCGCTTTCCTATGGAGTTAAGGTTACCGGTGCAACGGTACATTTTGTAAATGAGATCCCCGACGGCGGTGAGATAATCATGCAAAAGGCAGTTGAGATAAGAGAGGGCGACACCCCGGAAACATTGCAGAAATATGTTATGGAAAATTGTGAATGGATCATTCTTCCTCGCGCGCTTGAAAAGGTGTGTGCAGAGTTAATTAAATGAGAGGTAAATTAAAATGAAAACATCAACTATTGCAAATGAGCTGAATTCGCTTGCCTATCACGGCAGAGGAATTATTATCGGCAAGAGCGCCGACGGAAAGAAGGCGGTTACTGCCTACTTTATTATGGGCAGAAGCGTCAACAGCCGCAACAGAGTGTTTGTTTCTGAGGGCGATGCAATGCGCACAAAGGCTTTTGACGAATCAAAGATGGTAGACCCACATCTTATCATTTATTATCCTGTTCGTGTGCTTGGAAATAAGACAATAGTTACAAACGGCGATCAGACTGACACTATCTATGAGCTTATGGATAAGCAGATGACCTTTGAGCAGGCTCTCAGAACAAGAGAATTTGAGGATGATAGGCCAAATTTCACTCCCAGAATTTCCGGTATTATTCATCGTGAAAACGGTGATATGAACTACGCTATGTCTATTCTCAAGAGTGCAGAGGGTGATGACAGCTCCTGCGAGCGTTTTACATATGCATATTCCAACCCCATTGCCGGAAAGGCTAAGTTTATCCATACATATAACGGCGAGGGTGATCCGCTTCCTTCCTTTGAGGGTGAGCCCAAGACTCTTGAGCTTCCCGATGTTGATATTGACACTATGACCGATCTTATCTGGAAAAATCTTAATGAAGACAACAAGGTTTCGCTTTTTGTCAGATATATTGATATCGAAAGCGGAGAAAGCGAAACAAGAATCGTTAATAAAAATGTATGAGGAGATTTAAAAAATGAAAGAATTTGAACTTAAATACGGTTGTAACCCCAATCAGAAGCCGGCTAAAATATTTATGGATGGCGGCAAGGAGCTTCCCATTGAAATTCTTTGCGGCAGACCCGGCTTTATTAATTTCCTTGATGCATTCAATTCTTGGCAGCTTGTAAAGGAGCTTAAAGAGGCTCTTGGACTTCCTGCGGTTACATCTTTTAAGCACGTTAGCCCCACAAGCGCAGCTGTTGGTATTCCGCTTCCCGAAAAACTGAAGAAGGCTTGCTTTGTTGATGATATCGAGGGACTTGACGAGTCTCCTCTCGCCTGCGCTTACGCAAGAGCAAGAGGTACCGACAGAATGTGCTCCTTTGGCGACTGGGTTGCGCTTTCCGATGTTTGCGATGTTACAACAGCAAAGCTTATTCAGAGAGAGGTTTCAGACGGAGTTATCGCTCCCGGCTATGAGCCTGAGGCTCTTGAGATACTTAAGAGCAAGAGAAAGGGTAATTATAATATCGTTAAAATTGATCCCAATTATGTTCCCGAAGAGATCGAGCATAAGCACGTTTTCGGCATCACGTTCGAGCAGGGAAGAAACAATTTCGACATCAACCGTTCTCTGCTTTCAAATATCGTAACAGCAAATAAAGACCTTCCCGAAAGTGCTGTTCGCGATCTTATCATCTCGCTTATCACTCTCAAATATACACAGTCAAATTCGGTTTGCTATGCATATGACGGACAGGCTATCGGCGTTGGCGCAGGTCAGCAGTCAAGAATCCATTGCACCCGTCTTGCAGGAAGCAAGGCAGACACTTGGTTCCTCCGTCAGCACGATAAGGTGCTGAACCTTCCCTTTAAGGAAGGAATTGGCAGACCCGACAGAGACAATGTTATCGACGGTTATATCAACAAGAATGAAGAGGACGTTTGCGCAGACGGAAACTGGCAGAAATACTTTACAGAGCAGCCTGCGCCTCTTACAGACGAGGAAGCAAAGGCATATCTTGCTACAAAGGACGGCGTTGCACTTGGCTCTGATGCCTTCTTCCCCTTCGATGACAATATCGAGAGAGCAAAGAGAAGCGGTGTTAAGTATATCGCAGAGCCCGGCGGTTCTATCCGCGATGATGTTGTTATTGCCTGTGCGGACAAATACGGCATGACAATGGCGTTCACCGGAATGAGACTTTTCCATCATTGATTTTTGGAGATAAAAGCATGAAAATAATGGTTGTTGGCGGCGGCGGAAGAGAACACGCCATCGTTAAAAAAATAAAGGAAAATAAATCGGTTACCGAGATATTTGCGCTTCCCGGAAATGGCGGCATCGCTCAGGATGCGACCTGTGTTCCGATTGATGCAAAGGATATAGACGGCATCGTTAAATTTGCCACGGAAAATAAGATCGACTATGCTATAGTTGCTCCCGATGACCCGCTGGTTCTTGGCGCTGTTGACGCTCTTGAGGAAAGGGGAATCCCTTGCTTTGGTCCAAGAGCGAATGCGGCGATAATTGAGGGCAGCAAGGTCTTTTCCAAGAACCTTATGAAAAAGTATAATATTCCAACTGCCGAATATGAGGTGTTCACCGATATGGATGAGGCACTTAGGTATCTTGAAAGTGCTCCTATTCCAACGGTTATAAAGGCGGACGGTCTTGCTCTCGGAAAGGGCGTTATTATTGCAGGGACAAGAGACGAGGCAAAGGACGCAGTTCGCAGCATGATGCAGGATAAGGTCTTTGGAAAAAGCGGAGATCAGATCGTTATCGAAGAATTTTTGACAGGCCCCGAGGTTTCTGTTCTTGCATTTACCGATGGTAAAAGCATTGTGCCTATGGTGTCCTCAATGGACCATAAGAGAGCAGGGGATAACGACACCGGTCTTAATACCGGTGGTATGGGAACTATTGCTCCCAATCCCTATTATACAGACCCCATTGCTTGGGTCTGCACAGAGCAGATCTTTATTCCCACGGTTCAGGCAATGAACAAGGAGGGAAGAACCTTTAAGGGATGCCTCTATTTTGGACTTATGCTCACAGAAAAAGGTCCCAAGGTTATCGAATATAACTGCCGTTTTGGCGATCCCGAAACTCAGGTTGTTCTTCCTCTGCTTAAAACAGACCTGCTCACAGTTATGCAGGCTGTAACAGAGGAGAGACTCGGTGATATCGAGGTTGAATTTTCCGATGGTGCCGCTTGCTGTGTTATTATGGCTTCGGGCGGCTATCCTACCTCTTATAAAAAAGGCTTTGAGGTTACTGTTCCTGCCGATATTGCAGACAGCGTTTATGTTGCGGGTACTGCCCTTAGGGAGGGTAAGCAAGTAACAAGCGGTGGCCGAGTTCTCGGAGTTACTGCAACTGCCGATACACTTGAAGAAGCTATAAAGGCGGCATATGCAAAAACCGAAAGATGCAGCTTTGAGGGCGCATTCTATCGCCACGATATAGGTGCAAAAGCTCTTGCGGCGAGAAAGGAGATTTAAAGACAAATGGTTTACAGAATATTTGTTGAAAAAAAGGAAGGACTGCAAAATGAAGCAAAGGCAATATGCTCTGAGCTTCGCAGCTTGCTTGGAATAAAGGGACTTAAAAATGTTCGACTTCTTAACCGTTATGACGCTGAAAACATCAGCGAGGAGCTTTTCTCTGAGGCTGTAAATACCGTTTTTGCAGAGCCTCAGCTTGATATTGCAACAAAAGAGCTCAGCACAAAGGGCGGAATAGTGTTTGCAACAGAATATTTGCCCGGTCAGTTTGACCAGAGAGCTGACAGTGCGGCGCAGTGTATCCAGATACTCTCCTGCGGAGAGCGACCCACAATCAGAACCGCAAAGGTCTATGTTCTTGAGGGAGATATAACCGATGCTGAGCTTGCAGAGATAAAGAAATATGTTATAAATCCTGTTGAGGCTCGTGAGGCTTCTCTCGAAAAGCCCGAAACGCTCAAGGTAAATTACGAAATTCCTACAACTGTTGAAACTCTCGTGGGCTTTTGTGCTCTTGACGAGGCGGGACTTGCAGATTTCATTGCTAAATACGGTCTTGCAATGGATATCGACGATATAAAATTCTGCCAGAGCTATTTTAAGAGCGAGGACAGAGATCCAACTATCACCGAGATCAGGATGATAGACACATATTGGTCTGACCATTGCCGGCATACCACATTCCTCACAACTATCGACAGTGTTCAATTTGAGGATGAGCTTCTTCAGAAGGCATATAACAGATATATTGCCACAAGAAAGGAGCTTGGCAGAACAAAGCCTCAGAATCTTATGGATATCGCAACACTTGCTGTTAGGTATCTTAAGAAAAACGGTAAGCTTGACAAGCTTGATGAAAGCGAAGAGATCAATGCCTGCACTGTTAAGATAGAAATTGAAACAGACGGCGTTAAAGAGCCTTGGCTGCTGCTTTTCAAGAATGAAACACACAATCACCCAACAGAGATCGAGCCCTTCGGCGGTGCGGCAACCTGCATTGGCGGTGCTATTCGTGACCCACTTTCGGGTCGTTCATATGTTTATGCTGCAATGCGTGTTACAGGTGCGGCCGACCCACTGAAGCCTGTTTCCGATACTATCAAGGGTAAGCTTCCCCAGAGAAAGATCGTGCAGACGGCGGCAGCAGGTTATTCTTCATATGGTAACCAGATAGGTCTTGCAACCGGCATGGTTGACGAGATATATCATGAGGGATATGCGGCAAAGAGAATGGAGATCGGTGCAGTTATTGCCGCAACTCCTGCCGAGAATGTTCGCCGTGAGGTTCCTGAGGATGGAGATATTGTTATTCTTCTCGGTGGAAGAACCGGAAGAGATGGCTGCGGTGGTGCAACAGGCTCTTCAAAAAAGCATACTCTTTCTTCACTTGAAACCTGCGGAGCAGAGGTTCAAAAGGGTAACGCTCCCGAGGAAAGAAAGCTGCAGAGACTGTTCAGAAACGGAGATGCCTGCAGAATGATCAAGCGCTGCAACGATTTTGGAGCAGGCGGCGTTTCTGTTGCTGTTGGCGAGCTTGCTGACGGACTTGATATAAATCTAAATAATGTTCCGAAAAAATATGACGGTCTTGACGGCACAGAGCTTGCAATCAGCGAATCTCAAGAGAGAATGGCTGTTGTGGTTGAGGCGAAGGATGCCGAGGCATTTATGGCACTTGCAAAGAGCGAAAACCTTGAAGCAACCGTTGTTGCAAGAGTTACGGCAGAGCCAAGACTTCGTATGCATTGGAATGGAAACACTATAGTTGATATTTCCCGTGAGTTCCTTAACTCCAACGGTGCTGAAAAGCATATAAATATTACCCCGGCAAAGCCTGAGTGCTATAAAAAGGCAATCCCAGCAGATTTTGCTGAGGGCTATAAGGCTCTTGCGGCAGATCTTAATGTTTGTTCAAAGAGGGGGCTTTCTGAGCGTTTTGACTCAACTATCGGCGCAGGTACGGTGCTTATGCCTTTTGGCGGAAAGAATCAGCTAACACCTATTCAGGCAATGGTTCAGAAGATTTCTGTCGAGGAGAAGCATACCGATTCTTGCTCCTATATGTCTTGGGGTTATAATCCCTTTATTTCCGAAAAGAGCCCATATCACGGCGCTTATCTTGCAGTGGTTGAAAGTGCCTCTAAGCTTGTTGCGACGGGTGCTTCCTTTGAGGATGTTTATCTCACATTCCAGGAGTATTTCGAGAAGCCGGCAAAGGACGGAAAGCGTTGGGGCAAGCCTCTTGCGGCTCTTCTTGGCGCATTCTCTGCACAGCTTGATCTTGGAATCGGCTCTATTGGCGGCAAGGACTCTATGAGTGGCTCTTTTGAGGATCTTGATGTTCCTCCAACACTCGTTTCCTTCGCCGTTACAACCGGAAAGACGGATGAGGTCATCACAAACAACTTCAAAAAGGCAGGAAGCTGCGTAATTCTCGTTAAGCCCGAATATGATGAAAATAATCTTCCCGTGGCAGAGTCTCTTTTGGCACTCTTTGATAAGGTCACAGGCCTTATGAGAGAGGGCAAGGTGCTCTCCGCTTATACACCCACATATGGCGGTGTTGCGGAAGCGGTTCTCAAGATGGCAATGGGAGACGGATTTGGGTTTGCATTTGCTAACATCGATCTTGAAACGCTCTTTGGCTATAATTACGGCGCATTTTTACTTGAGGTTTCGGATGATGTTGCTGATTTTGAGGGAATACTTATTGGTAAGGTGACAAATGACGGCAAGCTGACATACGGTGCGAACGCTCTTTCTATGAATGAGCTTTGCGGCATATATGAGGGCAAGCTTGAGAGCGTTTATCCCACTCTTGAGGGAGGGGAAGCAAAGAAATATGAGAATTTCAGTTTCTCCATTGCCGAGAGAAGAAGCGCACTCGTTAAGAGCGCAAAGCCAAAGGTTCTTATTCCCGTGTTCCCCGGAACAAACTGCGAATTTGATACAGCAAAGGTTATGCGTGATGCAGGAGCCGATGTTAAGACCTTCGTTATCGGAAATCTCACCTCCTCTGATATTCAGAGAAGCGTTGAGGGTTTTGCAAGTGAGCTTAAAACAAGCCAGATGGTATTTGTTCCCGGCGGATTCTCCGGCGGTGACGGGCCTGACGGCTCCGGTAAATTTATTATGGCGTTCTTTAAGGGTGAGGCTGTTAAGGAACAGGTGCATGACCTTCTTGACAGGCGTGACGGACTTATGTGCGGTATCTGCAACGGCTTCCAAGCCCTTGTAAAGCTTGGACTTGTGCCTTTCGGAAAGATAATTGACACAGATGAAAATTGCCCCACGCTTACCTTCAATACTATTGCCCGTCACCAATCTAAGCTGGTTCGCACAAGAATTGCGTCAAACAAATCTCCTTGGCTCAGCGCAACAAATGTTGGTGATATCTACACTGTTCCGATATCTCACGGTGAGGGACGCTTCCTTGCATCCGAGGATATGGTTAAAGAGCTTGCAAAGAATGGTCAGATAGCAACACAGTATGTAGATCTCGACGGCAATTCAACCGATGATATAAGATATAATCCCAATAATTCTGCATTTGCTATCGAGGGTATAACCTCTCCCGATGGTCGTGTGCTTGGTAAGATGGGTCACAGCGAGCGTATCGGCAATGGTCTTTATAAAAATGTCCTTGGCGAATTTGACATGAAGATGTTTGAATCTGCAGTTAAATATTTTAAATAATAAAGGGGTGCTGAAATGGCATATTTATCTGATATTGAAATTGCTCAGGCTACAGAAATGGAGCACATAGCAAAGATTGCCGATAAGGCAGGCATTGACGAGAAATATATTGAGCAATACGGACGCTATAAGGCAAAGATCGATTATTCTCTTCTTAATGAATCGGATAGAAAAGACGGCAAGCTGATACTTGTAACAGCCATAACTCCCACTCCTGCAGGAGAGGGAAAGACAACCACCACCATAGGTCTTGCCGACGGACTTAAAAGAATTGGTAAGAATGTTATGGTTGCTCTCCGTGAGCCTTCCCTCGGTCCCGTTTTCGGTATCAAGGGCGGTGCTGCAGGCGGTGGATATGCACAGGTTGTTCCGATGGAGGATATAAACCTGCATTTCACAGGCGATTTTCACGCAATAGGTGCGGCAAACAATCTTCTTGCTGCAATGCTTGATAACCATATCTATCAGGGAAATTCCCTTAATATTGACCCTCGCAGAATTACTTGGAAGAGATGCGTTGATATGAATGACCGCCAGCTTCGTTTTGTAACAGACGGTCTTGGCGGCAGAGTTAACGGTGTTCCCCGTGAGGACGGATATGATATTACCGTTGCTTCGGAAATTATGGCGGTATTCTGCCTTGCAAGTTCTATCGACGATCTGAAGGCTCGTCTTTCACGTATCGTTGTTGGATATACCTATGACGAAAAGCCCGTAACCGCAGGAGATCTGAAGGCCGTTGGCGCAATGGCGGCTCTTTTGAAGGATGCTCTTAAGCCTAACCTTGTTCAAACTCTTGAGGGAACGCCTGCATTCGTTCACGGTGGTCCTTTTGCCAATATTGCTCACGGCTGTAACAGCGTCATCGCAACGAAAATGGCTATGAAGCTTGGTGATTATGCAGTTACAGAGGCAGGCTTTGGCGCAGATCTTGGTGCGGAAAAATTCCTTGACATCAAGTGTCGATATGCCGGCCTTAATCCAAGCGCGGTTGTTATGGTTGCAACCGTCAGAGCATTGAAGATGCATGGAGGAATGGCAAAAACAGAGCTTGGAAATGAAAACCTTGCGGCACTTGAGGCAGGTATTCCAAATCTTCTCCGTCATGTTTCAAATATTAAGAATGTTTATAAGCTTCCCTGCGTTGTTGCTGTCAACCGTTTCCCAACCGACACGGATGCCGAGATCGAGCTTGTTATTGAAAAATGCAAGGAACTTGGCGTAAATGTTGTTCTTTCAACTGTTTGGGCGGACGGCGGCAAGGGCGGTATGGCTTTGGCTGAAGAGGTTGTTAAGCTTTGTGAGGAGAAAAATGACTTTTCCTTTAGCTATGAGCTTTGCGACAGCATTGAGGAGAAGATAGAGAAGGTAGTTAAGAGAGTTTATGGGGGCGTTGGCGTTTCCTTTGCACCTGCTGCAAAAAAGGAAATTGCAAAGCTGGCTTCTCTTGGCTTTGATAAGCTGCCCGTATGTATGGCGAAAACTCAGTATTCTTTCTCAGATGATCCTACAAAGCTTGGAGCGCCTGAGGGCTTTACGATTACCGTTAGAAATGTTAAGGTTTCTGCCGGTGCAGGCTTTATTGTTGTTCTGACGGGAGACATTATGACTATGCCGGGACTTCCCAAGGTACCGGCGGCAGAGAGGATCGATGTTGATTCAAACGGAAAGATATCCGGTTTGTTCTGAAAAAACCGCAGGTTGATATTGTCAACCTGCGGTTTTTATATTTGCGTGTAAACAGGAGTTTATGGAGAAGAGTGGTGACAAAACTGTTAAAGTTTTGCTCAAGCTTTTTCAAAAGCTTGCGGGAGCCGGCGTTGTCGCCTCGTCGCCTCCGCAGAGGCGACACGCCCCGAGCGGCGCTTTCTTTTTGCCGAAGGATTTTGATAAATGAACGGACATATTTTCTGTGAAAATATGTCAAACGATGCAATGAGAAATTCACCAAACCAATAAACTTCACGCA
>JAZUQN010000073.1:0-13572 GCA_045605745.1 Eubacteriales bacterium | reverse complement strand
TGAGAAAGGATAACAAATTCAGAAGGTAAAGGAACACTAAGAGCATCCACTTCTGCAGTACCCATAGAAGGAATGATATCAAGTGATGAAAGAGAAAATTCGCTGTCATCACCACGCTCAGCTCCATAAGCTCCGCTGCAAGATGCGAGAGCGAGCAATGCGGCAAATAAAAGAGCTACGCATTTTATAAATTTCAATTTCAAAAGTGTCAACACCTCCTATATAAGCTTCATTATAAGCTCAGCCATAAGGACCACGGCTGCGGCCCCCGAGGCAACAACTATAAGACTTTTTTCAAAATAAGCCATTGCCAGTGCCGCCACAAAACCAAGCGAAGCGGAAATTATATTTTCAAGGCTTGCCACATCCCCGCTTGCCGAGGAAAAGAACACTGCCGGAATGGTCATAACTCCAAGAACAGCATAGGGAATATAATAAAGAAATGAACGAATAAATCTGTTCTCGATCTTTTTGCGAACAAGCACAAGGGGAAACATACGCACAAGATATGTAACAGAAGCCATAACTATCAGATATGGCAAAAAGGTCATAAAATCAACCATTTTCCTTTGCCTCCTCGCCCTCGTTCTCCTCGATCTTTATCGGCGCAATAAGCGCAAACAGCAGGCTGAGCGAAACTGCGCTTATAATGATAACAAATCCGCCGGGTATCCTATTAAGACCGGGCAAAAATTTAAAGAGACAGCCCATTGCCGCCGCAAAGAGAATACAAACAGCCGTGGCAGCTCTCTGCTTTGCCGCAGGCACGAGAATTGCAATAAACATACCGTAAATTGCAATGCCGAGAGCAGAAATTATAGCCTCGGGCAGAAGATTTCCTGCAATTGCACCTAAAAGCGTGCCGCTGCTCCATCCTATATATGGCATCAAAATAAGTCCGTAAAAATATTTCTTTCCAAGCTGTTGGCTCTTTGATGCCGAGACAGCAAATATCTCATCGGTGTTGCCAAAGGCTATAAGAAATCTATGCCGCAGCTTAACGCTTTCTCCCAGCTTTTGAGAAAGGGAAACAGACATAAGCGAATAGCGGAGATTTATAACCAGCTGAGTTACTGCAAGCTCAATAAGGGTTCCGCCGCCGCATATTATAGGCACTCCTGCAAGCTGACCTGCCGATGTCAGATTTGTCATGGAGATGAGCAGTGCCTCTATCACCGAAAGTCCATAAGTTATTGCTGTTATTCCAAATGCGAAAGAGACCGACAGATAACCAAGAAATATTGGAAGCCCATCCCTCAGTCCCATTCTGAAATTGTTGTTTTCAGACATAAAAACATCCTTTGTTTTTTATTTTATCCTTATCTTTTTGCTCCGTGTCCCTTTGTTTTGTGGGGACTCTTTTGCCTCGCGGAGCTGTTTGCCCCTTTGTTTTTTCCGTATTGGTTATTTTCCTTTTGTCCATTTTTCTTTTTTCTACGGGGATTTTTGGCCTCGGAAGGCTTACTGCTTTTTCCGCCATCGCCGCTTCTCTGCGGTCTTATAAGACAATCCTCGCCAAACCCGATAAGGTCCTCTCTGCCGGCCTTTGAAAGTGCCTCCGCAACAAGCCTACCGTTCTCAGGCTTTGAAAATTGAAGCAGTGCACGCTGAAGCTGTTTTTCGTGATAGTCGGTTGCAACATAAACCTTTTTCCCGTCAAGGGGATTTATGCCGGTATAGTACATGACTGTTGAAGCGGTGCCGGGCGTTGGATAATAATCCTGAACCTGCTCGGGAAGATAACCGTCTCGCTTAAGGCAGCTTGCAAGGGCAATGGCGTCCTCTATGCGAGAGCCCGGATGACTTGACATAAGATACGGCACAAGATATTGCTCCTTGCCAAAGCTTTTTGTCAGCTCAAAATAACGTTTTCTGAACCTTTCATAAACCGAGAAATCAGGCTTACCCATTTGTCTTAGCACAGACGACGAGCAATGCTCCGGTGCAACCTTTAGTTGGCCGCTCACATTATCTCTGACCAGCTTTTTGAAAAAGCTCTCGTCCTTATCCGCCAGCACATAGTCAAAGCGTATTCCGGATCTGATAAACACCCTTTTTATTCCGGGCACCGCCTCAACCGCCTCGATAAGACGGATATATTCGGAGTGATCCACCTTCAGGTTTTTGCAGGGTGTTGGGGCAAGGCATTTTCTGTTCGCACAAACGCCGCCCTCAAGCTGTTTATCACAGGCAGGATAGCGGAAATTTGCAGTTGGGCCGCCTACATCATGTATATATCCCTTAAAATCGGGCAATCTTGTTATCTTTTCTGCCTCCTGAACCACGCTTTCTATACTTCTCGAGCGCACGGTTCTTCCCTGATGAAAGGCAAGGGCGCAGAAATTGCAAGCGCCAAAGCAACCCCTATTGTGGGTTATTGAGAATTTCACCTCTGAAATAGCGGGAACTCCTCCATCCTTTTCATATGACGGATGATAATTCCTCATATACGGCAGTGAATAAACATGGTCAAGCTCATCTCTTTCGAGTGGCTGCATTGGAGGATTCTGAACAAGCATTTTGCCGTCATAAAGCTCGCAAATCGCCTTGCCGTTTATTGAATCTTGATTTTTATACTGCACGCCAAAGGCCTCGGCATATTTTTGCTTATCTACCTTCAGCTCGTTATAATCAAAGGTGTGGGCAATGGGGAAATGCACCTTTTCATCCTTCTTGCAAATATAAACCGTTCCCCTGACATCTCTGATTTTTTTCACGGGTACTCCCTTTGATAGCAGAGACGCTATGCGAAGCAATATATTTTCGCCCATACCATATGTGAGGATATCCGCCCTCGAATCTACCAGAATAGAACGGCGAACCTTGTCATCCCAATAATCATAATGTGCAAAGCGGCGTAGAGACGCTTCAAGACCGCCTATTATTATCGGAATATCTCCATAGGCTTCTCTTATCCTGTTGCAATATACAATGGTTGCCCTATCGGGACGGCCTCCCATTTTTCCGCCGGCAGAATAATAGTCATATGAGCGTTTTTTCTTTGCGGCGGTGTAATGCGCCACCATTGAATCTATATTTCCTGCAGTAACAAGAAAGCCGAGACGGGGTCTGCCGAAAATTTTGAAACCTTCACAGCTTTTATAATTTGGCTGTGATAGGATGGCAACCCGATAGCCTGCATCCTCAAGCACTCGGGAAATTATTGCAACGCCAAATGAAGGATGATCCACATATGCATCACCCGTAACATATACAAAATCCGGAGCATCCCAGCCCCTTGAATCCATCTCTGTCCGATTTATGGGAAGAAACTCCATCCCCTCATCGGGAAAAGGCTTTTTTTCTGTTTTTTTCATTTTATTTCCTTAATCTTGAGCTTTTTTGATTTAAGCTTCAAACTGACTGTTATAAAGGTGAGCATAAAATCCGTCAAGAGCTATAAGCTCCTTGTGATTGCCCTTTTCGATAACATTTCCGTCCTTCATAACAAGAATGACATCTGCTTCTCTTATGGTTGAAAGTCTATGCGCAACGATGAAGCTGGTTCTTCCCTTCATCATATGGGCAAATGCCTTTTGAATCCTTGTCTCTGTGCGTGTGTCTATAGATGAAGTTGCCTCGTCAAGAATAAGCATAGGGGGCAGGCAGAGCATTACTCTCGCAATAGAGAGAAGCTGCTTTTGTCCCTGAGAAAGACTGCCGCCGTCTTCAAGCAGAACTGTGTCATAGCCACTTGGTAAGCGACGAATAAAGCTGTGGGCGTGGGCCGCCTTTGCCGCCTCTATAACCTCTTCATCGCTGGCATCGAGCTTACCCAGTTTTATGTTGTCTCTAATTGTTCCGCCGGCGAGCCACGTGTCCTGAAGAACCATTCCAAAGGAGGCTCTCAGATCATCTCTTGTCATATCTCTAATATCACATCCGTCTATCTCAATAGAGCCTTTCTTTACATCATAAAAACGCATCAGAAGATTTATAAGAGTGGTCTTGCCACAGCCCGTTGGGCCAACGATTGCAACCCTTTGACCGCTTTTAACCGAAATCGAAAGATTTTCTATTAGTTTCTGCTCGTCTGTATATGAAAAGCTCACATTTTTAAATTCTACATACCCTTTTGGTGTATTCATCGGCACAGCGTCTGCCCTATCAGGCTCTTGGGGCTTTTCATCAATAAAATCAAATATTCGGCGTGCACAAGCCAAAGAATTTTGAAGCTCCGTCACAACCCCGGATATCTCGTTGAAGGGCTTTGTATACTGATTTGCATAGCTTAAAAAGGTTGAAAGAGTACCAACGCTCATATTGCCAAAGCCGGTTATGCCTCCAACAACCGAAAGTGCTCCAAAGCAGCCAACTGCCGCGTAAACCATACTGTTTACAAACCTTGTTGCAGGATTAACAAGAGATGAGAAAAAGGTTGCTTTAAGTGAGCAACTCACAAGGCGGTCATCGATCTCTCTATACTGCTCCATAAGCTCATCTTCTCTCGAAAAAGCCTTCACAACCTTTGCCGAGCCTATAGCTTCATCAATAAGAGCTGTCTGCTCTCCTCTGGTTTCGGATTGCAGCTTGAACATATCGTATGTGTGCTTTGCCACAAATTTTGCAACGAAAAGTGAAAGGGGGGTGAGAACCACAACGATAAGCGCAATAAGCGGACTTAGGGTAAACATAAATATGAGAGTGCCTATAATGGTGAGAACACCTGTGAAAAGCTGAGTAAAGCCCATCAGCAGTCCGTCGGCAAAGGTGTCAACATCGCTTATAACTCTGCTTACTATCTCTCCCGTGGGCTTTGAATCAAGATAGGAAAGGGGCAATAGCTGCAGCTTATTAAAGGCTGCTCTTCTGACATCTCTTATAACCTCAAAGGTTATTTTATTATTGATGGTGCTTATCACCCAAGTGAGCAGGGCGGTGAGAACAACACAAATGCCGCCATGGGAAAGCAGAGGAAGTATCTCTTCAAAATCCACCTTGCCTGCCTCTATTATGCAGTCGATGGCTTTGCCGATAAGTATTGGCAGATAAAGGGTCAGAAACACGCTTATACCCGACAAAACCACAGAAAGGATGGTGTGTGCGGCATAGGGCTTTAAAAATCTCAAAACATCCGGCAGCACAGCGGTGCTTTTTTTCACTTTGTTTTCACTTTTTTTCATGCCTTTTCGCCCTCCCCTCTAAACTGCGATTCATGTATTTCCAAATAAACAGGGCAAGAGGCAAGAAGCTCCTCGTGAGTTCCAAGACCAACCTGCTTTCCGTCGTCAAGAACGATGATCCTGTCAGCGTTTTTGAGAGAGGATGTGCGCTGTGAAACGATGAACACGGTCGGATTATAGTCAAGCTTTCCGATCGCTTTTCTCAGAGCCGCATCGGTTGCAAAGTCAAGTGCGCTTGTGCTGTCGTCAAGTATAAGCACCTCGGGCCTGCGAACAAGAGCTCTTGCAATTGTGAGCCTTTGTCTCTGACCTCCGGAAAAGTTCTTGCCGCCGACCGATACCGCCTCGTCAAGTCCCAAAGCCTTGTCATTTACAAATCCCAGAGACTGAGAAGCTTCAAGGGCTTCCATGATAGTATTCTCAGAGGCATTTTCATTGCCCCAAAGAAGGTTATCTCTCACAGTGCCTCTGAAAAGCACCGCCTTTTGGGGCACAATTCCGATCTTTTCTCGCAGACTTATAACATCAAGCTCTCCAATATCTCTTCCACCAATGGTTATTTTGCCCTCACTTGCATCATAAAAACGGGGAATAAGATTGACAAGCGAGCTTTTTCCGGAGCCCGTGCCGCCGATTATTCCGATGGTTTCGCCCGGCATTGCGGAAAAGCTAATATTTTCAAGAGATGGCTCAGATGAGGTGCCATATGTTAGAGAAACAGAATCAAAGACTATCTCCCCAACTCTTTCCACCTCAAGATTGCCGCTTATCATAGAATTTTTGATCTCAAATATCCTTTCCATTCTATGCTCAGAGGCAACGCTCTTTGTGATAGTTATAATCAGATTTGCAAACTTAACAAGCTCTATAAGTATCTGAGACATATAGTTATAAAGGGCGATAACCTGACCTTGTGTCAGCACCCCGCTATCAACCTTTATTGCGCCTATATAAATTAGGATAAGCACCGCAAAATTGATAAGCACATAGGTAAGAGGATTCATAAGCGCAGAAATTCTGCCAACTCTCTCCTGCGCATCTGAAAGTGCCTCGCTTTTCTCATAAAAGCGATTCCTTTCTGTACTCTCTCTTCTGAATGCACGAATAACTCTCACGCCGGTCAGATTTTCCCTTGTGAGAGAAAGAACGCTATCCAGCTTTTGCTGAACGCCACGATAAAGAGGAATGCAGATTATCATAATGCCGAAAACAACTATAGACAAAGCAGGGATAACCGCCGCAAAGGTGAGAGCACTGCTTACATCTATGGTAAATGCCATTATCATAGCTCCGAAAACTATAAAGGGGGAGCGCATAAAAAGGCGCAAGGTGAGATTGATGCCGTTCTGAACCTGATTTGCATCGCTTGTCATTCTTGTTATAAGCGTTGAGGTCCCTGCCGCATCAAGCTCGCTATATGACAGCGATTGGATATGGAAAAGCAGGTCCCGCTTCATGCCGGAGGTGATTTTAACCGCCGCCTTTGCCGAAAAATATTGAGCAATAACAGTGCTTGTCAGTCCAAGCACGCCAAGCAGAACAAGAACCAGAGACATCCCGGCAATATATCCCTTCCTGCCCTGACCTATACCAACATCAATTATCTGCTGCATAACAAGAGGTACGCCCAGCTCAAAGGATGCCTCAAAGAGCTTGAAAAGCGGACCGCAAATAACCTCTTTTTTATATTTTTTTGCGTGTTTAATGAGATGCTTCAATTTTTATTTTCCTTTCAGAGGAATTTTCTATCATTACATTGTAACACAAAAATTAGATTTTGTACAGTGTTTTTTTGTTTTTAACCGGTTTTTGTAGCTCACCTACAAACAAAACGGATTCAGAGCTTCGCCGCAGCGTCCCTCTGAATCCGTTATATTCAGTTGTTGTCTTTTTCATCTGCCTCTTCGGCGTTTTTTGTTTCGCTTGCATATTTTGCTTTTTTATCATCAAGCTCATTTTTAAGCTCGGCTATCTTAGCCATAACTCTATATATCTCATCAAGCGAATCGGTAATTTGGCTTGGAAGCCCATCCTTCTCTCTCAGATATTCCTCGGCCGTTTTTCCAAGCTGTTCGTATCTATCGCAAAGCCTGGCTTGCTCGGCCTTTATCTTAACTTTAGTAGCCGTGATGTCTGTTAGCTTAACGGTCTCCTTTGCCGCCTTGTCGGCAACCTTTCCAACCGTACTGATAAAATTTTCAAATTTTGACATACCGTGCCCCTTTCATTTTCTCAAAAATTCTTGATCACATATATTATATGCAAAAATTGCCGCAAAGTAAAGTATATTTTTTAAATTTTTTAACATATTTTTTATTTTGCGTGGAAAAAATAAATTCAAATTTATATCTCGGAGGGAAAAATGAATATTGATAAAAAGACATATAAAAAGTATGCACAGGCTCATGGGCCTAAATCTCCTCTTGGCAAAAACTGCGTTTGGGCCTTCTGCACGGGCGGTGCTATCTGCACCTTTGGTGAGCTCCTTGGAAATATTTATAAGAAGCTGGGGCTTTCCGCCGACGATGCCGGAACGCTGACCTCTGTTACGCTAATATTTCTTGCCGCACTTTTAACCGGGCTTGGTTTTTTTGATTCTATCGCGAAACACGCAGGGGCAGGCACTCTTGTTCCTATCACGGGCTTTGCAAACTCTGTCGTTTCACCGGCAATAGACACAAAATCCGAGGGTCTGGTTTTGGGAGTTGGCGCAAAGATATTCACAGTGGCAGGTCCTGTTTTGCTATACGGAACTCTTGCCGGCGCACTATATGGAGTTATTTATTATATTTGGGGTCTTATATTTTGATTTATCGGGGAGATGTGTTTTCACAAACAAGAGCACACTGCGAAAATTCTGCTTAGCAATCGCTTATCACAAACGAAAGCAGTGTGCTCTTGTTTGTAAAACTGCAACTTCCCTATAAACTCCAATTTAACCCTGCAAACAAATAAGAGGCTAAGTTCAAGATTTAGCCTCTTATTATTTTCGATATACCCTATAAACAACTTCTTCACCGCCGTTTTTAAACCTAAGGATATTTTCACCTATTTCAAAGTTCAAGGTAAGCTGAAAATCTCCGTTTTTCTCTCGGCTGATAGGTTGACCGTTTAAGCTAAGCGCAAGTGTTGGGTCTGATTCTCCCGAAATCTTCAAATTAGAGAGGGTTGTATCCATTTTGTCACTAAGCCCCAAAAGCTTAAGAGTTTTATTGTTTGCATAAGCATCCGAATATATTATCTCATTCTCAAATACCTCTGAAATCTCCTCCCGTATATCCGCCACATTCTTTTTAATAGCATCATATCCATAAAAAACACTGCCCCTGTAGCTAAGAAGCTCTCTTGCATATTCAATCTGTTCTTTTAGCTCACCGCCCGGCTCTCTCCATTCTTCATACATATACGCAGCATGGCTGATTATCAGCTTCACGGATGTGCCGTCAAGTGCGGCATTCCACCAATGGGCAAGCTCCCCATAAGGGGCAACCTTTGTGTCGAAGCGCCAATAAAGCTGTGGCGAGAGATAGTCAACATATCCTCCTTTTGCAAAGGCAAGGGCATCACAATAGAGAGATTTATAAGCTTCAAGACCTGCGGTTTTGCTTCCGCCGTTTTTGCCATCGTCATTCTGCCATATGCCAAAGGGGGAAATGCCGAAAAGGCACTCCTCTCTTATGCTTTTAACCGTCTCATAACAGCTCTTAACAAGAGAATTTATGTTCTCACGACGCCAGTTTTCTATATCACCTGTGCCATAAGCAGCGTATGATGCCGAATCGTCAAATACCTCTCCCACAACCGGATACGGATAGAAATAGTCGTCAAAAACCACACCGTCAACATCATATCCGCTGACGATTTCCCCAACTCCTGCGGCTACATAGTCTCGCACATCAGGATTCCCTGCATCAAAATACAGCTTTCCGTCTGCATAGGGTATAACCCAGTGTGGATTTTTTCTCGCAATATGATCCCCGGAAAGCTGAGAAATATCCGTCCGAGGATATTTGGCACTGCCGTATGTTACCCTTAGGGGATTTACCCATGCATGAACATTTATCTTATTATTGTGGGCTATCTTAATTAAATATTTAAGGCAGTCAAACCCACCCGGCGCCGATCTTCCTTGAGTTCCCGAAACATATTCAGATGCAGGAAACAGCTCTGAGCTATAAAGAGCATCGGCAGCCGGACGAACCTGAAAGAATATAGTATTAAGCCCAAGCAATGTGCAGCTTTCAACAATATCGTCAAGCTCTGCTTGGAGCTGTTTTGGGGAAAGACCTTTTTTTGATGGGAAATTTATATTGCCTACCGATGCGATCCAAACGCCCCTGACCTCAGCATCCGGATTTAAAAGCCCAACCGCTTGTTCTGAGCTTTCGGAGAAAGGCAGTCTTGAGGGAATCTCTATATCAATAAGCGAAATATTTTCTTTTGAGCAGGAGGAAAGCAAAAAAGCAAGTGCTGTTACAAGAAGAATTTTTTTCATATTTACACCTCCCTCAAAATCTTATGTTACCTTTGCTCAATAAATTCTATTTTATTATACAGCATTGACTCGGAAAAGTCAAATATGCTTCTCTATGAATAAGTTGCTGTTTTCAGGTGAAAAATAATGGTACAAAAACCAAAAAGGATGTAATCATTATGGAGAAAAAAGCATTTGCCGTCTTACTTATCATGGTTTCCTTAACCCTTGTCCTCGGGCTCTTGCCCATCCACGGAGAAAGAGAGATATACGATAGCGTAATCAGGCTTCATGTCCTTGCCAATTCAGACAGCGAAGAGGATCAGGCTCTAAAATTGCTTGTACGGGACAGAGTTTTAGAGCTTACGAGAGTCCTCACATCCGATTGCGCTACAAGAGAGGATGCCATAGCTGTGATAAACGAAAGCCTTGAGCTTTATGAGGAGTGTGCACGAGGTGTACTCCTTGAAAACGGTTCAAATCAAAGCGTTAAAGCTGTTTTGGGAGAAGAATATTATCCAACAAGACAATACCAAAGTGCCGCTTTCCCCGGCGGAGAGTATCTTTCGCTCAGAATAAAAATTGGAGAAGCAGAGGGAAAAAACTGGTGGTGCGTACTGTTTCCGCCCATATGTCTTTCTGCCGCCGGAGAGAAAAAAAATGATCTTGAAAATGCGTTTATTGCCGCCGGTCTTACCTCGGAGCAATATCGAATTATAACCGAAAATGAAGGGCAAGGAAGCGGCAAATATAAAATTCGTTTCAAAATTCTTGAAATATTTGAAGAGGTCTTGCAGATATTTAAATGATGGATTTAGGGTATTATCCATTTTAAAGGGCAATATCTGATATTTTGAAACAGAAGCATTCGTGGGTGCCGTTCCCGTTTATAAAGAAAAAATATGCTGAGCTTTTAGCCCAGCATATTTTTATTACACATCGTATTCTCTCATCTGAGACGCAACAAAAGAACAGTATTTTGTCACGATATAAACCAGAAATCCGAAAACCACAAAATGACAGATAAGATATTCACCTTTATTGAAAATTCCCATAAAATATCCAACAATGCCCGGTATCGAGCACACTGCCGTGAAAAAGATCGAAATGAGGGACATAGCTGCATATCCGCTTGGAATTTCCCTTTTAATAATAAAGCGAAATTCAAAGAGCAGATATAGCATGATAGACATAAAGGTTATCTGCAAAAGCAGTTTATTAGGGCTATTCATAGTGGTTTCAAAATCGAAATATGTTTTTGCCAAAGCCAAAAGAATAAATAGTATTGCTGAATATCCAAATAATACCGATCCGTCTCCTTTTGAAGCCTTACCGGAAGCCACAATGGCAAAATAAACAGCTCCTATTGCTCCAAACAAAATCGCAAACCAATTAACTGCTTCACCAATTTTATTCTCTGCAGGATTCGGTGTGGTTTCTCCCGAACCCACAACAAACAATGCATAGATAACATAAACACAGATGCCGAGTGCAGCAAAAATTGCACCAACAATTTCAAAGCTTTGATGGGGAATATATAGGATGCAAACGTCATCCTCCCTCCTTAGCATAACAAAAGCAAGGACGGCCAGCACAATAGATAACATACAAATGCCGTGAAAAATATTCGGCATCACAGCACCTCTCATATAGTATCCTATGTCCGCATCATAAAATTTTGTAAGCGAGATAAATCTCAAAGCTACGCCAATCAGCGTTATAACAAGGCTTGTTATAGAGTAGCAATATAGTTTTTTCCGCAAGCTATTCATAATTCAATCTCCAAAAAAGGATTTGCGAGGGTAAAATTTCCCATCAAAATATAATAACACATAATTGTTAATTGGGCATTAACGATTTTCATTTTCAAATCGATAGTGCCGCCTGCTTTTGAGACGGCACACAGTTTTAAAAAACGAAAATTAAAAAGGCTTCTTTTGCTGCTTGCACCAAATGCGCATTATTAGTCTGTGGGGGAGCAGCTTTGTTAAAAAGACCTGTACTCGAACGGGAAAGCCACAAATAGAAAGGTCCTTGCACTTTTTCATATCGCGGATAGCTCTGTCAACAACTGCATCAGCTTCATAATATCGGTTATAATAAACAATGGTGTCGTCGGATACGGCTGTATCAAAAAATTCGGTCTTGACCCAGCCCGGAGAAACGGCCATAACATGGATGCCTCGCTCCACAAGCTCAACATTGAGTGCTCTTGAAAAGCTAAGGACAAATGCCTTTGTTGAGCCATAAACATTGATATAAGGCACCGGCTGGAAAGAGGAAAGCGAATCAAGCTGGTATATCTGACTGCCCTTTGTCATATAAGGAAGTGTATCATATGTAATTGCAACGAGAGCCTTAACATTAAGATCTACCATTTTAAGCTGCTCGTCAAGTGGCATTTTTGTAAACGGCCCAAACTTTCCAAAGCCTGCCGCACAAACAAGAATATCCACCTTGGGCTTTTCTGCTTCAAGGAGAGCACGGTATTCTTCATAAGACTCAGGCTTTGTTAGATCAAGTGAAATTACTTTATAGGGGGCACTCAGCTCTTCTCCAAGCTCAGTGAGCTTATCCTTTCTTCTTGCAATAAGCCAAATTTCATCAAAGCTACGGGAGGCATCCAGCTTTTTTGCAAAGCTGCGACCCATTCCCGAGGACGCACCTGTAATAATAGCAATTTTTTTCATATCATAATCAGCCCTTCCAAATTCATCTGTTGCTATTTTAACCGAAAACGTCATTTATGTCAATAAAAAAACCTTTTTTTCTGTTTCGGAAATAAAAAATTAATAGAATATACAAAGAATAGTGTTTAAATTTACATAACTACATGATATAATGTGGTTTGCAATACTACATCGAGAGGTAAACAAAACATGAATGATAAGAAAACAATACCGATTCCCAAATATACAAGAGGCGAGGAAATATTCAATATGACCAGCCACATAGTTGGTGGAGGCGTTGGAGTTGCTGTCACTGCGCTCTGTGTTGTTTTCGCAGCCATTCGAGGAAACGCTTGGGGAGTTGTTGGCTGCAGCATATACGGTGCAATGATGATAGTGCTTTATACAATGTCGAGTATCTATCACGGTCTTAATCCAACCCTTGGTGCTAAACGAGTTTTCAGGGTCATCGACCACTGCTCGATATATCTGCTCATTGCCGGAACATATACCCCCATCGTCTTATGCACCGTCAGAGAGGCAAATGCTGTTACCGGGTGGGTGATATTTGGCGTTGTTTGGGCAATGGCAGCACTGGGCATAACTCTCACGGCAATCGACCTTGAAAAATACAAGGTCTTTGCGATGATATGCTATCTTGTTATGGGCTGGTGTATAGTATTTTCTTGGAAAACGGCTACCGCTGCACTTGGCAGAGCCGGTACAGCATTCCTGCTTCTTGGGGGAATAGCATATACCATCGGCGCAGTTATTTACGGATTTGGCAGAAAGTATAAATATATGCACTCGGTTTTCCACATCTTCTGCGTTATAGGATCACTGCTCCAATTTTTCTGCATATTCTTCTATGTAATTTAATTTGATAAACAGAAGTTTGTGGGGGAGTGTTTTCACAAACGAGAGCACACTGCTTTCGTTTGTGATAATCGATAGTACCTCAGAAATTTCGCAGTGTGCTCTTGTTTGTGAAAACAAGGCGCCCCGATAAATCAAAATTTACAAATCTTAAAAAATCTGACTCACAAAAAGCGAGTTGGATTTTTTTGATACATATAAAGCTAAATTATAAATTTCTTTTCACTTGCCAAACTAACAGAAATAATCTAAACAAAAAACGCACCCATGTCGGATAGACAAAAGTGCGTTTTTTGGTGGGGGATGGTGGATTCGGACCACCGAAGTCAGTGACAACAGATTTACAGTCTGCCCCCTTTGGCCGCTCGGGAAATCCCCCATATGGAGCTGGTGATCGGAGTCGAACCAACAACCTGCTGATTACAAATCA
>JAZUQN010000072.1:0-3119 GCA_045605745.1 Eubacteriales bacterium | reverse complement strand
GCAGTGTGCTCTTTTTTGTAAAATTAAACTCCCCGATAAACTCCTGTTTATATAAAAAAATGGCTGATGAAAATCAGCCATTTTTATTTAATTTTGAGATCTTTCGCCAAGTATAAGACGATATTTCTGATAGAACGATTCAAAGTAACCGCCGTCAAGCGCATCTCTTATCTTCTGCATAAGCTCATTATAGAAATAAAGATTATGCATAACAGCAAGTCTCATTCCAAGAGCTTCCTTAGCCTTTATAAGATGACGAACATATGAACGGCTATAATTACGGCAAGCGGGGCAACCGCAATTCTCATCAAAAGGCCGTGAATCCTTTGCATATTTTTCATTGCAAATATTCATCTTTCCATGCCAAGTGAAAAGATTGCCGTGTCTCGCATTTCGGCTTGGCATAACGCAGTCAAAAAAATCTACGCCCATATGAACTGCCTCAAGAATATTGCAGGGTGTTCCGACACCCATAAGGTATCTTGGCTTGTTTTTAGGCATATATGGCTCAACAGCATCAATAATTCTATACATCTCCTCTGTAGCCTCACCAACAGCAAGTCCACCGATAGCATATCCATCAAGATCAAGCTCGGAAATACGCTTCATGTGGTCTATTCTAAGGTCCTCATATGTTCCGCCCTGACCGATTCCAAAAAGCATCTGATCCTTATTAATAGTTTCAGGCAGCTTATTTAGCCTTTCCATTTCATTTTTACAACGAACAAGCCAGCGTGCAGTACGGTCGCAAGAATTTTTCACATAATCATAAGGCGCAGGATTTTCAACACATTCGTCAAAGGCCATTGCGATAGTAGAAGCCAGATTAGACTGTATTTGCATACTCTCCTCAGGCCCCATAAAGATTCTTTTTCCGTCAATATGAGAAGCAAATCTGACCCCCTCTTCGGTTATTTTTCTAAGCTGTGAAAGCGAAAACACTTGAAATCCGCCACTGTCTGTAAGTACGGGTTTATCCCAGTTAAAGAACTTTCTTATTCCACCCATTTCGTGAATAAGCTTATCTCCGGGTCTGAGATGGAGATGATATGTGTTGGAAAGCTCAACTTGGCAATTAAGATCGATAAGATCCATTGTGGAAACACCGCCCTTTATTGCAGCACAGGTTCCAACATTCATAAATACAGGGGTTTGTATATCGCCATGAACTGTATGAAGGCAACCGCGTCTTGCTCTGCCCTCTTCTTTTATAAGATCAAACATTATTATATCCTTTCAGATAGCATTAAAGCCTTTCAAATTGCTTATCAAGCATAGTTTTTGACATTTCTATGGCAACCGGTCTGCCATGGGGACAAAAGGTTATATCCGGCATTGCCATCAATTTTTTGCAGAGCCACTCGTTATCTCCGTCAGAATACTGTCTGCCTGCTTTAATAGCGGCCTTGCAGGACGCTTGATAAAGCGCCTTTTCAAATATAAGATTGCGAGTCAAGGACACATTTCCCGTGCCATTCAGCAAACGCTCGGCAAATATCTGGAAAATTTCAGAAACAGCCTCGGTCATAATTCCAACAGGAACTGCGCTGACTCTAACCCTCCCTCCATCCACATCATATGTAAATCCAACAGATTCGATTTCAGCACGGTATTCTTCAAGTGCGCCGACTTCCTCTCTTCCAAAGCTTATTTCAATTGGCAACATAAGCATTTGAGAGACAGAATCGCCGCTATTCATAATTTCTTTAAATCTTTCAAAAATTATTCGCTCATGGGCAGCGTGCTTGTCGATTATCAGAAGCTTCTGCTCAAGCTCAAGAAATATATAAGAATTAAATGCCTCGCCAAGTACCCTGTAGTGAGGAATTTCCCTCTCGTCCGTTTTTTCATTGGTTAAAGGCCCATTCCTCTTCGAGGGATTAATCTCTCCGGGCAGAACTTCTTTTCTTGCTTCACCGCCAAAATTTTGATTTTCCCGAGGTTCACAAGCTTTCCCTGCTTCTGATTTTTTATCAGAAACAGAAATATTTTTATTTTCCGTAGCAGTGATTTCTGCTTTAGCATCCGGTTTCAAAACAACCGGTTTCGCTTCTACATCCTTCTTAGCTATGGACGGAATTGAAAGCGAATATAGGTTTTCTTTTCTGTCAGATGCGTTTTCTGCCACAGTTTTTGGCGATAGTTCCGGCTTAAAAGCGGTATTTTTAACGCCGGCAGAGGTCATATAGCTGATCTGCTCAGGCTTTGGTGCACTTTTATCCGCAATCGGCACAAAGGCCGCAAGAGGATTTGAATGTTTAGTTCTCTCCGAGCCGCTATTCTTTGAACCGGCAATTTTTCCCGAGTTCATATTGCGGTATTCAGCCGCTGAAACATGACCGTTTTGAAGATGCACCTCAGGTCTTGTGATATTCTTTTCAAGAGTATTTCTGACAGCATAATATATGCTTTCAAAAACCATTTTTTCATTTGAAAACTTAACCTCAAGCTTTGATGGATGCACATTTACATCAACAGTTCTTGGGTCAATGTCAACAAACAGTACACAGCTTGGGAACTTTTCGGGAGCAATATATGATGCGTATGCCTGCTCAATTGCCGCCATTGCAGTTCTGCTTTTAACATATCTGCCGTTGATAAAGAAATTCTGATAATTTCTGTTTGCACGAACAGCATCTGAGCGACCGACAAATCCGCTTACGCTGATATCTCCACCGCTTGGCTCAACTCTTAGCATTTTGTTTGCAAAATCTCTGCCTAAAACCGCATACACAGCACTAAGAACCTTGCCATCGCCTGAAGTTTCAAGCCTAAGAACACCATCTGAAATAAAACGGATTGCGATTTCGGGATGAGAGAGTGCCATTTTTTCAACAGCCGCAGTAACAGCCATTGCCTCTGTTACATCCTTTTTTAGAAACTTTCTTCTTGCAGGAACATTGAAAAACAGATCTTCAACAATTACCGTTGTTCCATCAGAAGCACCTCTTTCGGTAACTCCCACAATGTTCCCTCCATGAGATTCTACCATAGCTCCCATTTCATTATCACGTGTCTTGGATATTATTCTCACATTTGCAACCGAAGATATGGCGGCAAGAGCTTCACCCCTGAAGCCGAGAGACATAATTGCATCAAGATCCTCGGCGTTCTTTATT
>JAZUQN010000071.1:0-6198 GCA_045605745.1 Eubacteriales bacterium | reverse complement strand
GATATAAAAATTAAAAATTTTACTCTTTTATAAGCTCATCTATTATTGGGGAAATATAGCTTGCATAATGCTTACCGATAAATTTTGCTCCGTTAGCATTTGGATGTACGCCATCGTCTGAATAATAGAGAGGCTCGCTTTGAGAGGTCAGTGCCTCTGCAAAAAGCTTGTCGAGAGGTATGCAAACATCAGCAAACTCCTCTGCAAGCTTATAAACTATCTTCTGCACAGACGGAAGATCTCTGCGTATTGCACGGCGCATATCATCATCATAGTCAAGAACAAAAGGAACAAGCATCATTATCTTTGCATTTGTTTTTGCCCTGAGTTCTTTTAAAATTGTGCGATAGTTTAGCTCCATCTGCTCATCTGTAGTCATAATTTTGCCGGCTCCATGCCTATGCCAAACATCATTTACTCCAATTAGTATGGAAATGATATCAGGCTCAATAGCAATAGCGTCAGCATAAAGACGGTCGAAGAGCTGATCTGTTCGATTTCCCGATATTCCGAGGTTTACAAACTCAAATTCTATATCGGGATATGCCTTCGAAATATAGTCAGAGGCATATTTGGGATATCCATTTCCCATTTGATGATAATTTCTCTTATCACGACCCCAATCGGTGATACTGTCACCCTGAAAAAGTATTTTTATCTTTTTCATTTTACGATTTCTCCGTAAACAACGCCGAAAGCTGCCGCAGCATTACACTCATCGGTATCGATATGCATTGCAGTTGCAAATGTATCCTTAACACGGATAACAACATCGTCAAAAATTGTTGCTCTGCCTGTGCCGCTTATTTTAACCTTAACAATCTCCTTATCAGCAACGCCAAGTTCAGTAGCATCCTCAGGAGTGATGTGAATATGACGCTTTGCGATGATAACACCGTTATCGATTGTAACCTCGCCAGCAGGACCACGAAGTGTTATGCCGGGAGTGCCTGCAATATCGCCACTTTCACGAACGGGAGCAGTTACACCAAGAGCACGAGCATCTGTAAAAGAAAGCTCAACCTGAGAATCGGGTCTTGTGGGGCCCAGAACGCTCATTTTAAGAGTTCCCTTTGTGCCAATAACCTCAACCTTCTCTTCGCAAGCATACTGACCTGGCTGACTGAGATCCTTCTTTTTTGTGAGGGTATGACCCGCACCGAAAAGAGCCTCAACATGAGCATCAGTAAGGTGGATGTGTCTGGCAGAAGTTTCTACCAAAATCTTGTTTTCCATGATAGTCTCCTTTTATATGATTAAAATTTTAAAGACATTCTTTGCGCAGCAAAAAAGCATACATACCACGCCACCGATAATTATATCACAAAAAACGACATTTGTAAATCATTTTTCAAAAATAATATTGAAAAGATTTGCAGTTTTATCATCATGATATTAGTCAAATTTGTCCAAAGCCATAAAGGCAGGTGCTCTGCTCTGTATTTACATCAAAATCAAGCCAAAAGCAAAACAAAAAGGCGCTCCCACCGGGAAACGCCCTTTGCCGAAAGAAAGCAATTAGTCAGCGTATACGCTTACCTGCTTCTTAGCTCTTGTCTTCTGCTCAAACTTAACCCTACCATCGATAAGAGCGAAGAGTGTATCATCCTTACCGATACCAACATTGTTACCGGGATGTACTGCTGTTCCTCTCTGTCTGATAATGATGTTGCCTGCCTTTACGGGCTGACCATCGGACTTCTTAACACCAAGTCTCTTGGATTCGCTGTCACGACCGTTCTTTGTAGAACCAACACCCTTTTTATGAGCAAAGAACTGTAAACTGAGTCTTAACATTATTTCTACCTCCATAATTTTTGGTTGCGGCACTGCCGCACCTTTAGAAAAACGAATTACTGATAGTCAATATCCTTGACCGTTACATCGAGAAAATCGTAATACTCTTCAAGCATATCGTTAAGCTGATAATAATATGCTGTGAAAATGCCGGAAACCGCATAACGCTTGCGCTCATCATCCTCAAACTGAGGAAGAGCCGCACGGCATCTAACGCGAATATCCGTGGTCTTCTCGTTGATCTCATATTCAACATCCGACGCATAAGCAATTTCTATAGAGTTGATAATAAGCATAGTCATAGCCGAAAGCGCAGCACAGAGAATATCATTCCCTTCCTCGCCAAAGCCCGTATGCCCTTGTTCCTCAAAGCCGTAGAAAACTCCGCCGCTTCGATAAAAAACGATTTTCGTCATAGCACTAAATTAGCCGCAGATCTTTGTGATCTGAACCTTTGTGTAAGGCTGTCTGTGACCGATCTTCTTCTTCTCGTTCTTCTTTGCCTTGTACTTCATGACGTAGATCTTCTTAGCCTTGCCGTTCTTAACGACATTAGCCTCAACCTTTGCACCCTCAACTGTGGGAGCGCCAACCTTGAAGTCATCTCCGGTAGATAATGCCATTACTTTATCAAAAGTAACAGTTTCGCCTTCGTTAACATCGAGCTTCTCAACAAAAATGATATCGCCCTCGTTAACCTTGTACTGCTTTCCGCCGGTTTCAATAATTGCAAACACGAAAAGCACCTCTCTTTCTTTTTTGGACTCGCTAATGAAGGCGGTGCAAAAATTGCACACTTGAAAAGCCCCCAAATTATGCGGCAGATTATTATAACATTATTTTCCCTGCTTGTCAAGAGCTTTTCCAAATAATTTTTCATATTTTTATAAGCGCACCGTCGTTTCACTCGCTATTGACAAATAAAGGTACTTTGTGCTACAATATAGTGTAAAATTCTCCAAAAAACAATCGGAGCTAATAATGGAATTTGATAGATCTCAACTTATGAGGGGCACTCTTGAGGGCTGTATTCTCAAGGTTATCTCAAGCAAAACCACATATGGATATGAAATACTTGAATATTTGAAGAAACACGGTTTTTCCGATATCGCCGAGGGCACTCTTTATCCACTGCTTCTCCGCCTTGAAAAGCAAGGAAATATAAAGAGCCAGCTTTTGCCTTCTCCTCTCGGACCTCGCCGCAAATACTTTAGCATAACAGAAAAAGGAATGCTTTATTTAAGCGAATTTGAAAAATGTTGGCGTTTGGTTTCTGAAAATGTGGGCAAAATACTTCTTGGGGGTGAAAGCGATGAATAAAGAATATAGATCTCTTTTAAAAAAGCTTTCAAAGGAAAACCGAAAAACGATGGTTAAAATGCAGCACTATCTCGAAACCTGCTATATAAACGAAGTGGTTTATGAGGATATGATGCACGACCTTGCCGGAATGGCTCTTGAATGTCAGGAACGTGGAGAAAGCTTTGAAAGCTCTATTGGCACAGACTATAAGAGCTTTTGCCGTTCTCTTGCAGACAATGCAAAAAAACAGACGTTCCCCGAAAGATTTTTTGATGTTCTCAAATGGATTATTTATTTTGACGGTATAATTATCCCCATCCTTTATATTCTTTTTGCTATCTTTGAGCACACAAGACCCAATCTGAGCGGAGCCCTTTTAAGCGCTCCCGCAAGCCAGCTTTTTATGTATTTCAGCGTTGCAACTTTTATGGTTTTGGGGTTTTTCCTTGCAAAGCGGTTTACTTATTGCGCTCAAAGCGCAGTGATCTCAATATATCTGGCGGCTGTCATTTCCATATTTCTCCTTTCAGATTTTCTCGGCGATCTAATGTTCCATGATGCAACAATATCTGTCAGCATAATAACTTGGGGCATTATAATCTGTGCACTGCTTGTTATCTGCTATCTTGCAAGACGACTGATAGCAACTGACATTGCATATAAGCAGAGAAGAAAATAGAATATTAATACATATTAAGCTTATTGAAAGGTAATGTATGAAAACAGAAAGCGGCAAGGCCTATATTTATACGATAATTAAAAATTTATTTCTTGTAGTTATCGGAACATTGGTGCTATCATTTGGCACAGCTATATTTATTCTTCCCTTTGAATTGGTTGTTGGAGGCATCTCCGGAATGGCCATTATTGCAGATTCTCTGCTGCCCGACGGACTTTTGTCTATAGATATTATCATAACTATAATCACATGGACTCTTTTCCTTTTGGGACTCATCATTTTAGGTAAAAATTTTGCGCTGAAAACCCTTGTTTCAACTGTTATTTATCCTATTTCTTTATCACTTTTTTTGCGTCTCGCAAGCCCAAATGTATTCGGGGGATTTTTTTGTCTTAAAGCCTCAGCATATACCGAGCTTTCGCTGTTTCTCGCCGCAACTGTGGGCGGTGCTTTCATAGGAGCCGGCTGTGCCATAACATTTCTTGGCGGAGGTTCAACCGGCGGTGTTGATATAATAGCATTTACTATATGCAAATTTTTCAGGAGGCTAAAAAGCTCGGTTGTGATATTTATAATAGATGCTTCAATAATTATTCTTGGTATGTTTGCTGTTCGAGATATAGTTTTAACACTTCTTGGCATTCTTTCAGCCCTCTTATCTGCAATGGTTGTGGACAAAATTTTTCTTGGAACCTCAAGAGCGTTTATTGCCAACATAGTGACAGAAAAATATGAAGAGATAAATCAACAAATCATCGAAAAATTAGAGAGAACAACAACAATTTTCAGTGTCACAGGCGGATACACCGGTGAGGAAAAGAAGATACTCATGGTTTCCTTCACCATGACACAGTACGCAACTCTTATGAATATAATTAAAAAGGTTGACAAAAAAGCTTTTATAACGATCCATCCTGCTCACGAGATAAACGGAGAAGGTTGGACGAGATGAAACAAGATGACTCGGAGAAACGCCGTTTCTCCGAGCTTTTTATTTAAATTTTGATTTATCGGGGAGACATAGAAGAGCACACTGCGAAGTTTTCACTTTAGAGTAGCTAACCACAAACGAAAGCAGTCTGCTCTTGTTTGTGAAAAAGCTCCCCCATAAACTCATGTTTACCAAACTCAATTATGCAAAAAAAGGGCTGAGCCATTGGCTCAACCCCATTTACTATTTAGGAATTAACAATGATGCGTGAAACAGTATTTCCGTCTGCTACAAAGCTTACTGTCTTACCGAAGATCTCAGAAACCGTCAGCTTCTTTGCGCTAAATTCACCGTCATCAGAAACTTCAATCTCGGAAATGATCACACCGTCTGCAAGATTGTAGGTTGCTTCACCAATTGTGATGGTGTTGCCTGCATAGCCTGTAACCTCTCCTGCAGAAAGTGACTTTTCTGTAGCTGTAATGTGACCGTTTTCATCAAGGAGGTAGGAGGTGCCAACGGAAAGTGTAGAAACCTTAGAATAAAGGTTTTCAATCTTGCCACTATCAAAGTTATATACAGCATAAACATTCATAGCTTCGTTTCCTACCTGCTCAGAAGCAATCTTATTGAGAATTTGAACAAACGCTGTAGTATTGAGTGCACTTCCAAGAGAGCCATCGGAAATGTAGAGATACTTGAGTGTCTCAACACTTCCTGCGCTGTCCTTCATAACTGCAACTATCTTTGCGCCATCGTTTACACTAAAGGTCGAAGCATATGCTCCGCTCTTATATACAACGCCGGAGGATGTTTTAACAACGATAACAGTACCCTTGTCTGTGATAAACTTATTCACTGTTGAATCATTTGTAAGAGTGTAGTAAACATTGCTGTTCTTCTCAATTGTTGCGGAAGATGCACTGTTTATAACGGTTTTAAGCTCACCACTCTGAGCAAACTTCTCATCCTCAGCTCCTGTCAGAGTGAGAATACCGTTATCTGCTGCAGCATAGCGATAAACATCGCCCTCTACAACGTCGGAGTTGGTTACATAAACATTAACATTTTTGCCGCCGATATTAGCAGTCATGAAATAGCAAACCTGATCCTTATAAACAACAGGAGTTGCAGAGCTCATTGCAATGAGATATGTTGAAGCATAGGATTCTATTGTGCCTGCAACTGCAGCATCGATAACTGCATTGCCGCGAACAATGATATCATAGCTCTCGCCAACGCTCAGCTTTGCCGCAACAGCCTCTGCTGTATGTTCGGTTCCGCTTACACCAAGAGTATATGTTCTGCCGCCTATAATTGCTGTGGTAGCAGAAAGACGTGTAACCTTAACATTAAGTACCTTCTGGAGTTTTTCCTCAATTACAAGATGCTTTACTGCATTGTTGTAATAATAGAGAACCTTATCTCCATCCTTAGCATTATCACGGTTAATATAACCGCCTGTAAGAGCAGACTGCTTCAGACCGTT
>JAZUQN010000070.1:0-9276 GCA_045605745.1 Eubacteriales bacterium | reverse complement strand
TCCGAGGTCTTCGGTATCGCTCCGTCCGACTCCTCCTCGTCCCAAAGCTTTTTGCCGCAATCACAGCAAACAACGCTCATGGGAGCCGGGCATCTGTTAAAAGGATCCCCGTCTTCGCCGCCTAATGTTGTAATGTTCTTTGAACCGCAATATCTGCAAGTTGTTATCATATTGCTCCTCCTTATCTGTCGCCTCTGTCCATCCGGATGCGGTAAGGAGTGATAAAATCGCAAAGAGCGTTTGCCTGCTCATAGGTGAGCGGTGCGGAAGCACCGTTCTCCCAACCGAAATACAGGCAGGTTCCTCTAAAGGTGCTGATGCCACGGTCAAAGCGGTTGGCAAGCCGATTTTCGCTTCCGTCCTCTTTTTTCCAACCGTTGTAGCAGGCTACCGGGAATTCCACACTGTCGCCAATCCACAGCGTATCTGCCGGATGTAGGCTATAAGCGCCCTTCAGTGTTGTGAAATCGTCTATTTTTACAAGATACGGATAGCCGCGCACGGGGACTGCCACCGCATTGGCTCCGGGGCATTTATCCCTTGCTTCCACGCTCTCTTGAAATTTATCCTCATCGGTTCGCTCATTGCGCTTTTCCAAAAATGCAAGCACCTTATCAAAGGTTTCGTTCTCACTCATTGCCGGTTACCTCCTTTTTTTGAAACGCCATGTGTATGTAATTGACATGGTCATCTTCTTCGCCGTCCGAGCCGTAAATGGTGGTAGAGCTGTAATATTCTGTTTCCCGCAGCTCACCGCCAAGGGGAAGAAAAATCTTTTGCTCATACTTTGTGGCATCGTCCCGGGAGTCACTGTTGTAGCCCGACCATCTGTAGAAGCTGCCGGTTACGATATAGCCGATAATTTCGCCGTTTTCGATAACCACAGCAGACGGATCCGCAGAAACCGTTTCCTCACGCACTCCATCATCATAACTCATTCCGGCAACAAAGCCCTGAAAAGATGCGTAATCGTAAGAGGTAACCTTTTTCAGCTCGTACTGCTCTATTTTGGCAGCATTGCCACCGCAATCGGGTGTTTCGGCTACATACAGGCACTGTTCCCCGCCGATTTTATCAAACAGGGGGATAGCACCCGCTGTTTCTTTATTGCAAACTATAAACATTATTCTTCCTCCCCGAGTTCTTCCTTATAAATATCGCAAAGTGCTCTTACTTCATATTTCAGGCGGCAGGCTTCCTGCCAAAACGATATGCCGGAGTTCTCTTTTCCTGCGGCAAGTTCCCACGCCATGTGGTCATTGAATCCGCTGTTAAAAGCCTGAAAGTGTGCTTCTTTCAAAATAGCGTATCGCTTATGAATATCGGTTTCGCTGCCGTACAGCGCCTTGCATTTATCTTCGAGCTGCTCCCGATAGGCCTTTTTCTTTGCCGCATCGTAGGCAACGGGATCCTTTGCACGTTCCTCTGCTTCTCGGCGTTCGGCCTCCAGGCGTGCTTCTTCCTGTCTGCGTTCTTCCTCTTGCTTCGCTTTTTTCTCGGCATCTATATCGGCTTTGCGCCTGCCATAAACAAATTCACCTTTATAGACACTACCGTCCTTATAGGTATAGGTGCCTTCGCCGTGCATGGACAAATTCCCCATCGATTTATAGGAAGAACCAACTTCTCCTACATAAACATCACCGTTGGAGAAGGTGATCCTACCCGTTCCCTCTATTTCCAAATGCTCTATAGCGGTGCCGGTGAACACCCAGCCTTGTTTTGATGTGAAGGTGCCTTTTCCATTGATATGTCCGTTGACAAACTGGCCTTCCCAGATGCCGTCATATTCGCTCAGAATGCCTGTTCCGTGATAGAGGCCTTCCTTCCATTGTCCCTTGTAATAATGTACTCCACAGTTCCACTTTTTTACGCCGTAGCCGTCATACAGGCCATCGACGAAATCGCCCTCATAGTTGGCATTTCGTTCACTCCACTTGCCATGCTTGAAATCTCCGTTTTCAAACTCACCCTCAAAGGTACCGGCATAGTCATACCAGGGGCCGCTGGACAGCATCCCCTTCTCTTCATAACATTTGGCCTTGCCGTGTCCGTGAAGTGATCCATTTTTCCATTCTCCCTCGTAAACACTGCCGTCTTTACAAATCATTTTACCCTCGCCGTGCGGCAGGCCATCCAGCACCTCACCGGTGTAGGTTCCGTTATCGTATTCCACGGTTACAATTTCCTTTTTACTCATTGCGGTTGCTCCTTTTTGCTTCTTGAAAGAACCATATACCCGTCTCCATTTGAAATGATTTATTTTACTTTTCTGCCTGCCCAGTCGGTTTCGGAAATGGTTTTGACATCACTTCCGTTTATTATGACTTCGCAAGTGTTTCCGTTTACATACTTTAAAGTCATTCTACCTGACGGTGCACTATCTACAATATTTCCCCTATACAGTATAGCTTCACCATTGTTATCGGGGCTTCCAAACAAGAAAACACCGTTCGGATCATTTACGCCATTCGCACTTTTGCCCATAATAACAGACAAGGATGACTTATCAAAGGTACATTCCCATGCTTTTTCCGAATACGCATTTTCTCCCATAAAAACTCTGTCTGTCTCTATGCCAAGCATAGTAGAAGTTTTAATGTAAAGTGTAAGTCCATCTTGGGTTTTTACATCATACGAATTACCAAGTTTTTCGATAAAATGCCTTTCTGTTGCACAAAGTCCGTTTTCAAAATTTCCAAAATGATAATTTACACCGTCAAAATAAATTCCCACTCCGTGGAATAAGTTGTTTGAAAATTCACCGGTATACCAACCGCCATTTGCAAAATGATATTGACCAAATCCATTCAGCTTTCCATTTTTGAAAGTACCGATATACTCTCCTCCGTCAGTTGCGTTATAAAATCCCCAACCGGATTGATTACCATCACTGCTTGAAAACGCAATTTTACTCGGATCAATCGAAATCCAAACAGGCTTCTTCATAACAGTGTAATAAGAACAATTCACAGTCGGTACTTTTTCAGCCGCCTCTCTGCGCTTTTTCTCCTCGAAAGCTCTTGACTCGTCTTCTTCCTTTTGCTGCTTTAAGCGAAGAATCTGTTCGTAGGTTTGAGCATTCTCGTCATAGGGAGCCAAATGCACCACGCATTCGCCATTCTTGTAGTAATTTAAGTGTTTGGGCGGTTGATAACCGGGTTTCGCATCGGGGAAGCTCAAATACCAAACAAATCTGCCTTCCTTTTTACCGTCTATCCATTCGCCTTCATCCACTTGATAGTCAGCGTGAAAACCGTGAGAATATTTGGTTTCAATACCGTGGCCGTGTTTTATATCATTCTTCCATTGTCCCTCATAGGTATTTCCACTTGCGTAAACATACAATCCTTGCCCTTCACGCACGCCATCCACAAGGTCACCCTCATAGGTGTCGCCGTTTTTATAGGTAAACTTTCCTTTGCCGGTCTTTTTGTCCTCTGCCCAGTCGCCCTCGTAGGTCCAGCCTTCGGGGGAAGTGACTTTTCCTTTACCGTTTCGTTTCCCGTTTAGAAAATCGCCTTCATAGACAGTTCCATCCGGTCCGGTCAAATGCGCTTTGCCGGTCATTGTATTATTCAGAAAATCTCCGACATAGGTGAAGCCCAAATGGGAGGTGTAGGTGCCTTTGCCGTGATACTTACCGTCCACGACCTCGCCCTCATAGACATCGCCGTTTTTGGTTTCCATACGGCGATATTCGGCCTTTGGATTGGTTGATATTGTTTCTGCTTCGGGAGCAGTGGTCACAGCCTTCGCCGGTACCGTTACCGTGCCAAAGGCAGACTGTACCGTTTTGGTTTCAGCCGCTTTCTTTTTATCTTCCGCCTCCATAGCACTGCCGATTGCTTTCAGCCTTTCAAGTTTTATGGCTTTATCAATCTCGGCAACTACCTTTCCCTTGTAGGCAGTGATCTCGCTGTTTTCGGTCAACCGCGCATCTTTGGTATAGAACCAATAGCGGGCAATCATCACCGTATCTTCGTCCGGCACAAAATCACCGAAACGAGCCTTGTATTCTTCCGTGCCTTGTTTTGCAGGAACGGCAAAAAACTCCAGTGTTTTCAAAAGCTGCTCATACGCATTGGCACGGATGCTCGGAATATCCACACCGCCGGGCATACCGGGGATATCGGCAAAGCCCTTGGGATAGTAGGGAGAATAGTCAAATCCCATACCGCAAAAAGCATATTCCAGCATTTGATCCCAATCGAATTTACCGGCATACAGTATGCGCCCGGTATAGAAATCGGCAATATTATCATTTGTAGATGCCTGCTCCTGAACTGCCAGCATAGCTTCGGGATCGCCTGCTGTTGCAGCATTGAGCATGGTAAGAGAAAACTTACCGAATTGAGCAACCTTTTTGCCGAGAATATATTGATAGCGCGGTGCTGCTTTATCGTCCCATGAAAGGCACTTATCTGCAATGGCGAAAGCATCTTCCGAAGATTTTGCTTTTTTCAGCTTATCCGAAAACTTGCTGATTTTCTTGTAGATATTTTTCAGTTCCTTTTCGGATACCTGTGCAGCACGAGTGCCGACACATTCGGCGGCAAAGGCAAACAAAGCATCTATATGTCCGTACTTTGCGGCACGGAAAAGATACTCATCCTTCTTCGTTACATCTGTGCAAGCGTTTGCTGCCTGCCACTCCTGTTCTGCAAGTCCTGTGATTCTATCGAAATATGTCGCCATTGTTGTTCCTCCTGTTAACTGTAAATCTGCATGATCCTTACATCAGAGAAGTCCAGTTTTTTTATTTTATCCGGCTCTGCATAGAAACAAAGCACGCCTTCATCGGTGAAGTTTATCATCGCATCCTCGGTTTCAAAGGAGTCGATTTGCAAAAGCATCTGCCATCCGTCAATGCACTCATACCAAGTGCCGTAATCGAGGGACGGTGTGCCGAGGAGCAGGTGGGTAGGCTCGCTGTCCGAGAGATAGCCTTCCTCCACGCATTCAAAGTCTATTTTTTGCTCGGCAAAGGCAATGCTTTCGCCGTCCTCATCGGTCAGCACCATTTCATGGAGCTGAGAGATGTCGCCACCAAAGTAAACCACACGGGCTGCATCCAAATTGCTCGGCTCATGCGGCATTTCGTCCAAGTCATAGAAGAAATACAGCATACCGGTCTTGGGGAGAACACCGTCCTTATCAAAAGGAGCTGCATCTGCACAGTTGATCTGACACATAAAGGTCAGGTCATATTCCTCGCCGTCAACCAAAATTGTTGGCCATTCAAAGCCTTCCCAAACATCGGGATTACCAAGTAGTTTACTGCTGCCAACCGGGAGCTTCTCGGCAGGGGCAGATGTTTTCAACAAAATGCTGTTCATAGCTTTACCTCTCTTTCCATTCACGGTCAGGCGTTTGCCTGCACTTCGGCGTTGTCGTCAAAATTCATATCGCTCATCCATTCAACCGCAGGAGCATAGCCTGCCCAGGCGGCAGCCGATATCCACTCAACCGCAAGTCCAATATCCTGCGGCACATTGCGTCCGGTTTCATAGCAAATGCCAAGTTGGTACATCGCATACGGTTTACGCATCTTTGCGGCCTTGATCAATTTTCTCAATTTCTTCGGTTTACTCATATAAGTATCCTCCTAATCATTCTTGGTCATTATAATTATACGATATTTCGCCATCGTCGTGGTCGCCGCCACGGCGACATTTTCAGAACGGTTCAAATCCGAAATGGTTGAGGGCTTCGTTGATGTCGAAAAAATTAAATATTTTCTTCTCAATGCAAAAGGCGATCACCAAATCATAATCGTCTGCCCGAGATAAACTGTAACCGGCCGAGGATAGCAGTGTATCTGCTTCTGCACGATTCAGTTCTAATGCCAAACATAACGCAATTACCGTTTTCTTTGCCGGTATGTAATTCTTATTGGAGCGGATCTTTGAGAACAGCCTTCGGTCAATCAGCGCCTTTTTATAAATCTCGCTGTCTTGCTTGCCGGTCCGGTCAATAAAGGCAAACAGTTGCTCCGTGAATAGCTTTTCTCGGTTTTGTTCCAAATACTGTTCGGCTGCGTTGGTGTCGATATCCAACATTTTGAAGGAACGAATCGATACTTTCGTAAAGGTCGAACCACTTAGCATACCGCCGTTATCTACATACTCCTTGCAGGCGCGTAGAAGTTGGTCGGTCATTTCGACACCACCTCCGTGTCATCTATTACCACGAATTCACAAACATCTCCGATATTGCATTCAAAGTATTCGCATATTTTTCTCATAATGGACATAGCCACTTCTTCATCTCTGCGCAGTTTCGTCAATGTATTTGGCGAGATATCGGCTGCACGGCGCAGATCCGCTTTACTCATTTTCTTATCCACTAACAGCTTCCAGAGCTTGTTATAACTAACAGACATTTTAACCATTTTGTACACCTCTCGAATGTAGTTTAAATAAGTAACATTTGTATTATATCACACTTCATGCCAAATTACAATAGAGTTTAACGAGATTTCACAAAACTTTCGCCTGTTCTTGCGAAAGTTTGTGGACAAGGTAGTCGTTGTATTATCGTGAAATCAAAAAGGCTTTTATGATACCCCGATATCAAATTTTGTCATTTATATTGTATATTTGCACACCGGCTCGTTGAGCGTAATTCACCGTATAGAAGGTGCCGCCCGATCCCTTGGTCAGATAACAAATACACACGCTGCTGTTATCCACCAAGTGCCGATTTCTTGTGTGCATACAGCCTCGGTAGTAATGCTCGGAGGTGTATTTGATTTTGTCGGCTTGGGACATGATATGTTCGTACAACCGCCTGTCGCTATCTGGCCAACTGTCTGCTTGGGATTTGCACGGCAGAACAAGGATGAGTTTGATATGTGGATATGTTTCTTTTAGGTCAAGCACAGTCTGTGCGGCAATGGTATCGAAGCCCAAGGCACCACCCGCACCAAAATAGCAGTAGCCTTGCTCTATAAGTTCCACAAGTGTTTTGCGGAGCCGCTTAATAATAACGCTTTTTTGTTGTATCGGTATCTCACGATGTCCTGTGAAACAAGCGGTCTTGTCTTTCAAAATAATCACCCCAAAATAATTTTACCCATCGAATCACAACGATCCGATGGGTTTATTCTTGATTGGACGGCGCTATCTCTTTCTTTCGGCTTCTAAAGAAACCATACAAGGTCGGAATCGTTTCGCACATAGCTATTTTGACAGCAACCTTATCTAATCGAACTGTGTGTATAGCGGCCAAATCAGAACCAATATCATGTTGCCCATCGAATAAAAATGGGAAGTCAACGCTGTGTCTGATTAAAATATACACGATACTATATTATAACTAATTCATTTGGATATGTCAACGGTTTTTAATGAATAGTTTGGACGGTTTTAGGGTATGTGTATAGTACAATTAGATACAGTAAGGTGGTGAATAAGATGGAATTAAAAGATTTCAGCCAAAGGCTTTCTGTTTTGCGTTTGAATAAGAATGTGTCGGCACGGGATATGAGTTTGTCTATCGGTCAGAGTCCAAGCTACATTAATAACATTGAGTCCGGCGTCAGCTTTCCGTCCATGACGGCATTTTTCTATATTTGTGAGTACCTCGGCATCTCGCCGCAGGAGTTCTTTGATTTGGATTCGGGCAATCCTTCCAAGGCCAAGGATTTGCTGAACGCAGCCAAGGGTTTAAATAATGAGCAATTGGATCATCTTATCGCTATTGCGCACGGGCTTAACAAAAAGTAAACAGCAGAAGAAAGACGGGGACATCGAAGATTCGGTGTCCTCGTTTTCTCTGCTTACTCGCTTTTAGCTGTGTCGCCGGAATACAATGCTTCAGCGGTGATCCTCGCACCATACTTGAAACCGCACACAAATATTGCCCTTTCGGAAAGACCTTCGAGTTCACTCATGTTGTCCATGAGTTTCTCGAAAATAACCTTTTGCTCATCGGTCAAGGTCTTTTCCAAGTCCGCTTTGTGTCGTTCAATGTAGTGATTTACCTCTCTTATGCGTTTGTTGCTGCACATAGCGTTTTCGCTTGGGTAGAAGCTGTTATCCCACATATCTTCGATGATGGTTGGCACAGTTCTCGCCTCCTTTCAAGCAGGACACAATACCCGAACTCTTTTCACAAGTCCAGAGAGAATGGAGATAATCTTTTCTTTCTGCTGTATCTCTCTTAGATTGGGCAGTTCAAGGGGGTTCACGGTGAACCCGTCCTCGGTTCACCGTGTAGGTAGACTGCCCCCTTGTAAGTGGGGATATTAACTTTTCATAGCAGATAGTAACGATTGGAAGTCGCACTACCGTTCTCACGATAGTGCGGCTCTTTTCGTATCAGTCCGAGCTTCACCAAGTCGTTGAGTGCGCGTTTTACCGTACTGCGTGATAACGACAGATCTGTGGCTATGGTTTTGATTCCCGGCCATGCTTTTTTCTCCTTGTCCATGCGGTCGTGGAGATAGATATAGACCACCTTGGCTCGGTGAGGTATCTCGGCTTTGTAGAGGTCGTTAAGAATGCCCATCGCTGTTCACCTCCGGTGTAGCAGTTTCGGCAGGTGCAGGCGTTCTCTTGCTCTTGGGTGTGGTTTGCAAACCGCCACCGCCGCCTGATCGCTTATCCTTTACGGGCGGCTTGGTTGTCCTGGGCGTATCTCTTTCGCTCATCTGCTGACTCTGACCGCCGGTTGTGCTGTCGCTGCTCTCGGTCGGCTCTACCATGAGTTCGGGATGGTATTTGGCTACGATGCCGTCCATGAGTTCCTTCTTCTCGGCATATTCAACCTTTCGGCCGCCATTATCGGGGACGGTATAGGGATTTTCCTCATCGAACTTGATGCCCCATTTGAAGAACAGCTTCAGCTTGACGCGCATGGGATGCACACCTGTTTTCATGACTACGAATTCACCCTTGGGGAGAGATTTCAATTCATCGGGTGTGAGCAGAGGCCGTTCTATCATCTGCAAGGACTCGGAGGGATCGTTTCGGCTACGGGATACCGAGCCGGACATGACAGTTCTTGAGCCGAGGGCTTTGGATAGCACCTCTGCCGAACTGCTGTTGGGAGCAAAGCCGCCGAAGATGGTGAGCTGTGTGTTGTCCACGATGATCTCCGCACCTTCCTTGCCGTAGTTCTTGTCGAGCTGCGAAAAAGACTGTATGATAGGCACGATCTGCAAGCGTCTACTTCGTGATGCGGAGAACATCATCTCGGCGGATTCTATCTTGGGAAGCGTACCAAACTCATCGCAGAAGAATACACAGCGGTTCTTCAGCTTGCCGCCCT
>JAZUQN010000069.1:0-1819 GCA_045605745.1 Eubacteriales bacterium | reverse complement strand
CTTCCTGGGTGGTGTTGCCGGCGTCAACATCTCCAACCATAAGTCCCCCCGACATAACGCAAATGCGATCGCAAACTCCAAGTAGCTCAGGAAGCTCGCCCGAAACCATAATAACAGCTTTTCCTTTAGCCGCAAGGTCTATTATAAGCTGATAGATCTCGTATTTTGCGCCAACATCAATTCCTCGTGTTGGCTCATCAAGCATCAGAATATCCGGCTCGGTTAAAAGCCATCTGCCAAGTATGACCTTTTGCTGATTTCCTCCCGAAAGAGTCCTTATCTGAGTTCTGCGGCTGGGAGTTTTGATCTTCATTGATTTTATCATTCTATCTGTATCCCTTTTTCGGGGTCGGTTTTTTAGAAAAAAACCGCCTGAAAGATAGTTTTTGAGACTTGAAATTGTTGTGTTTTCACAAATATCGAGAATACCGAATATTCCCGTTGCTCTTCTTTCTTCTGTCAGCAGTGCAAAGCCGTTTTTTATTGATTTTCTTGCATTGCTGTTTGATATTTCTCTGCCCTCAAGATAAATACCCCCGGCAGATTTTGTTGCTATGCCGAAGATACACTCAAGCACCTCGGTTCTGCCTGCCCCGGCAAGGCCGGCAATGCCGAGAATTTCTCCCCTTCTGACCTTAAATGAAACATCCTTTATATGAGAATATTTTGCTGTTAGTCCCTTAACTTCGAGTATGACCTCGCCCGGTTCGTTTGTTTTTGGAGGAAATCTATTGGTAAGCTCTCTTCCAACCATAAGGCGTATTATCTTATCCATGCTCATATCAGAGGCTTTTTCTGTTGTAACATGAGTTCCGTCACGCATAACGGTTATTTCATCGGAGATTCGTAGTATCTCCTCCATTTTGTGGGATATATATATTATTCCGCATCCTCTGCTTCTTAGCATATCTATAATTTTAAATAGGTGCTCAACCTCTTGCTCGGTAAGAGAGGATGTGGGTTCGTCAAGAACAAGTATCTTGGCATCATATGAAACCGCTTTTGCAATTTCCGCCATCTGCCTTTTTGCAACGGGCATTGTGCTCATTATCTGCCTTGGGTCAACATCAATTCCCAGGTCCTCAAATATCTTTTTTGTTTCTCTGTACATAGTTTTTTCAGAGGTTATAAATCCAAGTTTTTTGGGATATCTGCCAAGCCAAATGTTATCCATAACGCTTCGTTTCAGCGCTTGGTTAAGCTCCTGATGCACCATTGCCACGCCATGCTCAAGGGCATCCTTTGCATTTTTAAAATCCACCTCGTGACCGTCGAGAAAAACGCTTCCTTGATCCCTTGAATATATCCCAAACAGGCATTTCATAAGTGTTGATTTTCCTGCGCCGTTTTCTCCCATCAGCGCATGAACACTTCCACGCTTTACGCTCAGAGAAACATTGTCGAGGGCTTTAACGCCCGGGAATTCCTTGCTTATATTGGTCATTTTTAGCAAAATATTATCATCGGACATTTTGACCCACCTTTCTTTTATCCAAGGTATTTGGAATAGGAGATTCTGATCTTTGCAACGCCACTGTCAATGTTTTCGTCATCCATATCGTGAAGCAGCGGCTCACCGTCTTTTATTACATTTTCGGCGAGATCCTCGATAACATCAGCCATTCCCTCTGCATCCTGCTTTATGGTTCCGCTCATTTTTCCGCTTTTTATGAGATTTTGTGCAGCATCGGTTGCGTCAACTCCAAAAACGGGGATCATTTTTTCCGACCCCTTATTGTAACCGGCTCCGTTAAGGGCCGATATTGCGCCCTCTGCCATATTATCGTTGTTGCATATCACAAGCTCAATCATATTTCCG
>JAZUQN010000068.1:0-2739 GCA_045605745.1 Eubacteriales bacterium | reverse complement strand
GGCTATGAGATAGCAAAGAGGATAGAACAAAAAATAGCCGCAGGAAAAAAGCCCACAGCTGACGAAGTCGGCAAACTGACAGAGATATGGATCAAACGACAGGATAACCCAGAGGCAGCGAAGCTTGGACAAAAGCTTGCCACAGAGGGGAAAACTCTCAGCCAAATAGAAAAGACCCTCAGAAATGAGGGCTATGATGTCTCAACAATCTCTTATGGGGAAATTGAGGATATTTATAAAAAAACACTTGCGGCAAAAAGCTCCGGCAATCGTGAAGTGCAATATTCAATATCTGCAACAAGCGATGGAAAAAAATTTGTGAATGTTGAAAGCGATATTTTAAACGGAGTTCAAAAGTCTGATTGGATATCAACTGTAAAAAACAACCTTAAAGAAAAATTCCCAAGCGGTGTAACGCTTGGAAATGATACGGTTGTTATCGATAAACAAAGTCGCAGAGAAATGACTTTCTCTCGTTATATGCAATGGCTTTACAATAATGATCAAACAAAATTTGCCGATAAGCTGCGATCGACCAACAATGCCGATGAAATTCTCCAAGCTGCAGATAATTGGATAAGCGAAGGATTAAAGCACCCAAGGAAAGATGACATTATAAATTTTGCTCGTGGAAATGTTCTTATGCGTATAGGCGCAAACGACTATACTGCCGAGGTTGTTGTTGGTACAGAAAAAGACGGATCTATGAAGCTTTATGACATTATAAATCTTGATACCACCACAATCAAAGAAAAAGAGATGGATACGGCACTAACCGCGAACCCGTCACCGGGAGCCGGCAGAAAGACCGCAGACATCTCCTTTGATAATAGTATATCACAAAAAAGCAATATTGACAACACATTTTCTGAAAAAAGTAACGGAATTGCAACAAACAACAACGAAAACACTGTTTCGGATAACGAAAAAGCGGAATTATATAGCCTTGAAGATCTTGACGTTCCTGCCGAAAGCGAGATCACTCGCCACAAAAAGAACATCGAAGAGGAAAAGACCTGGCGAGATCCCGGTGACCCTGCCTATGGAAGATATCTTATGGATCTAACTCGATATGTAGAAAAGCTGATCGATGAAGGTAAATATGAGGAAAGCGAATTTAAAAAGGCAAAGACCGAAACCGAGAGAAGCGGATATATTTACGGCGCAAAGCCTCAGGATATCCAAACTGCAGCTCGTCTTTCAAAGGCCCTTGGCAGAACAATACTCTTTTTCAGCGAGGATGCGAGAGGCGAATATATCAAAAACGGTGCATTTGATGCAGATATCATATGGATAAACGCAAAGCACGATGAAACCAAAACCGCAACATGGATTATAGCCCATGAGCTAACACACTCCCTTGAGGGCAAGCGAGCTTATAAAGAGCTAAAAGACCATGTTTGGAAAATGCTTGGTGAGGAAGAGGTAAAAAAACAGCAAAGAGAGCTTCTTGAACTTTATCACAAGAGCGTTGTTGACTTTGAGATAGTATCTAACTTTGTTGCGAACGAGCTTCTCACAAACGAAAAATCTATTGCCGCTCTTGCGCAAAAGAAAAGTCTTGCCAAAATAATATTTTCTGCGATAAAGAGCGTACTGGAAAAGCTGAAAAAAGGCGGCACAACAGTCTATGACCGTGCCGATCTTGAGAAGGCTAAGCGCCTTTATAAAAAGGCACTTGAGGATCCAAGCTCTGCGGTAGACACCGAGGCCGAAGCTTCCCGGGCAAAAGAAAACGCCGTCGAACCCGATGACGAAAAACGCCCTGCCTACATTATGGAACTAAAAGAAAAACTCTCCCGAGGCGAGATCTCAAGGGAGGAATATACCTCACTTGTGGATGATTATTATGAAAATCAAGAACAGATCGATAGTGGCGAAATCACAGAGACTGAATATGATGAGCTTTATGGGGAGTATACGAAAGAGAATGTTAACGAAACGAGACATTCAAAATCGAAGCTTAAGAACCCAATTTCTAACATTAGTGAAAATTTCAAAAATCAAATTGATAATTGGGATAGGAAAACAATAGGCTTTTCTTTTATTGTTGGTAATACTTCTTTACCTTTACAGGAATCGGGTATTCCAAAAAAACAAATCAGATGGGATGCTTCAAAAATTAAAACACTGCTAATCAAACATACCGGTATGTCTTTAGATGTTATAAAAGGGATTCCCAAATTGCTCGAACATCCTATTGTTGTCATTGATTCAAAGAACAATGACAACTCAAAGATTGTAATGGGAGAATTATATGATGATAATGGAAAAATTGTAACTGTTGTTCTGCTATTAACTCCTACCAGTAAAAAAGGAAATACTCTTGATTTAATCAAAGTGTCTTCAGCCGAAGGGCGTGGACATATAAAAAGTTTATTTACAAACAAAGATGGATCTGCTGTTTCAATTCGTTATGTGGACAAAAAAAGAATCCAAAGTTGGCTGAATGTTAATAGGCTACAATTGCCGTTACACAACCTCGACTCGGATTCTACTGATAGTATATCACACTCTGAGCAAAAAAGCAACACTTTTGACGAAAATAATTTTCCTTTTTCTGATAAAGCGGAATTTTCTGTTAGTGGTAAGGATGGCGTATCGGATTTTGCAGCGAATGCTCGAAATGATTATATCGAGGCAACCGAGGGACTTCGTGGCAAAAGCCTTGAATATATCGAACGGCTTGAGAGGGATTTTGTGCGCCGTGTCGGGCAGATCTTAAAGCTCCCTGCCGAT
>JAZUQN010000067.1:0-12663 GCA_045605745.1 Eubacteriales bacterium | reverse complement strand
CCCGAGCGGCATTTCTTTTGCCATACGATTTTGACGAATAAACGGACATATTTTCTCGGAAAATATGTCAAACGATGCAATGAGAAATTCACCAAACCGATAAACTTCACGCATCGTGACTTTTCTTTGGGCCTTTAGTGTCAAAGAAAAGCGGATAAACGATTATGATAAATAATCATTTCTTCTTTTTGCTCATGCCGCATGGCACTTACTTTGGCATGCCCCAAAAGGTCAGCGAGCAAGCTCGCTGCGAGTTTGCCTCGGCGGCTAAACACCGCCGTTTGCAAGCAAACCGTCAAGACTCGCCGCAAAAGACACTTAGAGGGCAACTACTTTTCCCTCTAAGGACTCCCTTCCTTAGTCAAACCGACGCTCCCACGAAAATGCAATTCTGCATTTTCTTATGTCGCTGTCAGCCATTCTATTCTTCCTTATTGCGCCAAAAAGCACCGGCGCAATAAGGGTGCAGCTTGCCGCACACTGCTTTCGTCTGTGGTAGGCGATTGACCATAAAAACTTCGCAGTGTGCTCTTTTTTGTCAAATTAAACTCTCCGATAAACTCCTGTTTGCCAAAATATATTACACTATCATAATTGCCGGGGAAGCATTTTGCTTTTTAAAATAAAAATTAAAAGAGCTCTTGACAAATTCTATAAATGCTGTTATAATACTGCCATAAGGATAGAGGCGCGCATGACAATAGTAGGGTCGGTGGCAAGCTTTCGCAAGGTTTTGCCGATTTGAAAGGGGATTGCGCCGAGGGGTGCCCGGGCGAAAGGCATCACCGGTATGGGGGAATAACATCCGCCGTATTGTCGCATTTCTGCGGAGAGCTATCGGTCAATAAAGCTGTGTTTTGGGGTCTTTCCCTGCGATCTATTATTGAACGGTAGCCAATTCGTGAGAGTTGGCTCTATTTTTTTACATTTTGTAAAAAGAAAGGAAACCGAAAAATGGCAAAGAACAAGAAAACAATTTTTGAAGGAGCGGCAACCGCTCTTGTAACTCCATTAACCGAAAATGGCATCGACTATGAGGCTTTTGGAAAACTTATCGATTGGCAGATAGACAGCGGAATCGACGCACTGGTAGTCTGCGGAACAACGGGCGAGGCATCTACTCTTACAGATGATGAGCACAGAGAAGCTATCGACTTCTGCGTAAAGCACACAAGGGGTAGAGTTCCGGTTATTGCAGGCACAGGCTCAAACGATACAGGATATGCCCTTGATCTAACTCGCTGTGCAACAGAATCGGGCGCTGATGCAATGCTTGTAGTTACACCCTATTATAATAAATCCACCCAAAAGGGTCTTATAAAAATGTTCACAACTATTGCAGATTCAACGGATAAGCCTATAATTCTTTATAATGTGCCGGGCAGAACAGGCATGAACATAGAGCCTTCAACATATCTGGCTCTTGCAGATCATCCAAATATTGCCGCCATCAAAGAGGCAAACGGTAATATATCCAAAATAGTTGAAACCGTTACCCTTGTTGGAGATAAGCTTGATATATATTCAGGAAACGACGATCAGATAGTCCCGATTATGGCCTGCGGCGGCAAGGGAGTTATTTCCGTGCTTTCTAACCTTATTCCGGGCGAAACAAGCGAAATCTGCCATGCATTTATGCGTGGAGAAACCGCAAAAAGTATGCAGATGCAGTCAAAATATCTGTCGCTTATAAATGCTCTTTTCTGCGAGGTCAATCCAATTCCCGTTAAAGCTGCAATGAGCGCAATGGGTTATTGCGAAAATTATCTCCGTCTTCCTCTCACAACAATGGAGGAAGCAAATGAGGCAAAGCTTATCTCTATTATGAAGTCACACGGTATAATTTGAGAGGTGTATAAATGAAGGTTATAGTTTGCGGTGCCTCGGGCAGAATGGGCAAAGAGCTTATCGGCGCAATCGAGGGCGGATTTGGCTGCGCAACTCTTGCGGCGGCAACAGATATAGTTCTTCCAATAGTAAATTGCCCGGCGTATACAGATATTTCCCTTGTGAGAGAGGAGGCAGATATTATAATCGACTTCTCGCATCACAGCGCAACAAAATCACTTGTAGAATATGCAATATCAAAAAAGCTTCCGCTTATCATAGCCACCACGGGTCAAACCGAGGAGGAAAAGGAGATGATAAACGAGGCCGCAAAGGAGATACCGATCTTTTATTCGGGCAATATGTCCATTGGTATTGCCCTTCTCGTTTCGCTTGTAAAGCAGGCTGTGAGAATTTTCCCGGATGCCGATGTTGAGATAACCGAGGTCCATCATAATCAAAAGGTGGATGTGCCATCGGGAACCGCGCTTATGCTTGCCGAGGGCGTGAGAGAGGCAAGAGACGGCTGTGGCAACTTTGTTATAGGCCGCCACGAAAACGGAAAGCGCAAGGTGGGAGAGATCGGTATACACTCTCTTAGAATGGGCAGAGTTGTTGGCGAGCACGAGGTCAGAATCGACACCGGCTCTCAAACCTTAACTCTTTCTCATAAGTCCCATAGCCGTGCCCTCTTCGCAGAGGGGGCATTGACGGCGGCAAGCTATCTTCTCACAAAGGAAAGGGGACTTTACAGTGTCAATGATATGCTTGGATAAAGAAAAGAATATGATTTGCGATAATTTGGGCGTTAACAACAACGGACATTTAACCTTTGGTGGGCTTGATACTGTTGCTCTTGCCGAAAAATACGGAACTCCTCTTTATCTTCTTGATGAAGATAAAATCAGAGAAAAATGCCGTATATATATCAATGCTATGAGAAAGCATTTTGGAGAAGGCTCACACCCATTGTATGCAGGAAAGGCTCTTTGCATAAAGGATATATATCGAATTATGCGTGAGGAGGGAATGGGCATCGATGTTGTCTCTCCCGGAGAGATATATACTGCATCTGTGGGGGGATTTCCAATGGAAAATGCATATTTCCATGGAAATAATAAAACCGACGGGGACATTGCCTTCGCCATGGAAAATGGGGTTGGCTATTTCGTTTGTGATAGCGAAACCGAGCTTATTGCAATAGAAGAAGAGGCAAAAAAAAGAGGACTATGCCAAAATGTTCTTTTGCGCATCACCCCCGGCATTGATCCTCACACTCACCAGTCAATAAATACAGGCAGAGTTGATTCAAAATTCGGGGCGGCAATTGAAACCGGTCAGGCAAAGGAGCTTGTCCGTGCGGCACTTAAAAAAGAGCACATCAGCCTTATGGGCTATCACTGCCATATCGGCTCACAGATTTTTGAAACCGAACCCTTTACCGATGCGGCTGAAATAATGCTGAATTTTTCAGCAGATATAAAGGCGGAGCTTGGCTTTGAGGCATCCATTATAAACCTTGGCGGCGGAATGGGCGTCAGATATCTACCCGAGCATCCCGAGATCGACTATGAGGCAAATATTGCACGCATTGCGGAGCATATGAAATCTGCTTGCAAAAAGAGGGGCATAGACCTTCCCTCGGTTAGAATGGAGCCGGGCAGAAGCATTGTTGCAGATGCCGGAATGACGCTTTACACAGCAGGAACACTTAAAACGATTCCCGGTTTTAAGAGCTATGTTTCTATTGACGGCGGTATGCCGGATAATCCTCGATTTGCTCTTTATGGTTCACCATACAGTGTTGTTCTTGCCAATCGCATGAACGATGAAAATGACTTTGTTTGCACCGTTGCAGGAAGATGCTGTGAGAGTGGAGATATAATTCAGGAGGATGTAAAAATGCCTCGTCCCTCAAGAGGAGACACTGTTGCGGTTATGACCACAGGTGCATATAATCATTCTATGGCATCCAACTATAACAGAATACCAAAGCCGCCGGTTGTTATGCTGAGTGACGGCAAGGATAAGCTTATAATACGCAGGGAGACATATGAGGATATGCTCCGTTGCGAGGTTTAATAAAAGCAAAAAACGCATTTCATCCCATCATACGGTGTTAAGCAGTTTTCTCTTATGCCGAAAGATTATAAGGGTAAAATCAAATATATCAAAGGATGGTGACTAAAACAGTCACCATCCTTTTTGCTTTTTAATAAAACTCAAACATTTCTTAAAAATCTCAAAAACAAATTCACAGTATAATATGCTTGTAAAATAAAGAAAGAGGTGTGATTATGAACAAGAATGATCAAGCATTTATTGTACAGAGGATTCGTACACAGTACACAGAAAAGGAACATACCGGTCTTGACGAGCTCAGAGAGCTTGACAAAAAGGTTAAGCTTCCGGCAAATGTATTTTCCTATATCTTTGGCAGTGTCAGCGCCATTATTATGGGAAGCGGCATGAGCCTTGTTATGACCGACATTGCTAAAACGGTAGGATTTGAAAACCCAATGCTCTATGGAATTGTCATCGGTATCATAGGTATGTCTATGGCTATCGTAAATTATCCGATTTATAAGGGTATTCTCAGCGCACGCCGCAAAAAATATGCAGAAAAAATCATCGCACTCAGCGATAAAATTATGAAAGGTTAAAGGTGAATACAATGGGAATCAAAAATTTTTTAAAAAACGCTTTTGACGACATGAAGGAAAGCGCAAAAGCACAGCACGAAGTTGACAAAGCTAATCTGGCAGCTGTTAAGGCTGAATCTAAGGCGCAGTGGGAAGAAGCAAAGGCAATCGGCGCTTCCAATCGTTGCAAGGCTGTTTTCGGGGCTGAACGTGATTCTCAGATTCATGAGGCAAATGAGCGCAAGGCGGCAGCAGAAGCTCGCATTGATGCTTTAAAGAAAAAACGATAATCGCTCGATAGGTGAAACGGCATTTTGCCGTTTCACTTTTCGCCACTTGTTCTGTTGATTTGCTCCGTATCTTTGGAATAAAAAAAGCAATTTTTCTAAAAACTGCAAAACGCAAACAAAACTTTAACATTTGAGTGTTATAATGTATAGTATATTGAAGTAAAATGCGGAGGAATCACGATGTTTAAGATATTAGTTGTAGAGGATGATAGGGCACTGAACAAAACAGTTTGCTCGTTTTTGAACCATAGCGGCTATACGGCTGTGGGATGTTTAAATGCAAACGACGCCTATGACGCTATGTATGATAATATGTTTGATCTTATCATATCCGACATTATGATGCCCGGCGTTGACGGTTTTGAATTTGCCCGAAATATAAGAGAACTGAACCAAGATATTCCGATTCTCTTTATGACCGCCCGTGACGATATTGCATCAAAGCAGCGTGGATTCCGCATCGGCGTGGACGATTATATGGTCAAGCCCATTGACCTTGATGAACTATTTCTGCGCATCGGTGCGCTTCTGCGCCGTGCTAAAATCGCATCCAGTCGCAAACTTGAAATCGGCAACTTCTTAATGGATGCCGACGAGCACACCGCATACTTGGGCGATGAAGAAATTTCTCTTACCAACCGCGAGTTCAGTATTCTCTATAAATTGCTGTCTTATCCCAAAAAGACCTTTACAAGAATGCAGCTTATGGATGAGTTTTGGGATGCAGACAGCGATACCGCACCGAGAGCAGTTGATGTTTATATGACAAAACTCCGCTCAAAGCTTGTTTCTTGTGAGGATTTTGAGATAAAAACCGTTCACGGACTTGGATACAAGGCGGTGATCAAATGAAAAAGGGCGATAAGATAAAAAAAATATTGAGCACGGTTAGCAATTTTTTCATTTTCTTTCTGCTCGCGGCCTTTGTAACCACTTGCTGTATTATGTTGTTCATTTCGGCATTGCAGGGTTCTATCGGTCGCAAGTTCACACAGGAAGAAATTACGGTTGCCGCTAAAATCACCATGCTGAATGTGATACTTTTGAGTATCGGCATGGCAATTGTGGATTACCTTCGCCGTAGATTTACCGTGGAGCGTCCCGTAAAACTAATTACCGATGCAGCTTCTAAAATGATAGAGGGAGATTTTGGCGTTCGCATTAAGCCAATTGCAAAATTTGCTACCGATGACAGTTTCAATGAAATCATAGAATGTATCAACAAAATGGCAGAGGAGCTTGGAGGCGTAGAAACTCTGCGTACCGATTTTATTGCCAACGTATCCCACGAAATGAAAACACCCCTTGCTGTGATACAGAACTATGGTACACTGTTACAGTCTCCGGATTTAAACGAAGAAAAGCGTATGGAATATGCAAAGGGTATAACCGATGCTTCCCACCGTTTAGCAGAAATGATGACCAACATTTTGAAACTCAACCGTCTTGAAAATCAGCAGATCTTCCCCGAAATCACCGAATTTGATCTGGGAGAACAGCTTTGCGAATGTTTGCTTCAGTTTGAGAATGTTTGGGAAAAGAAAAACATTGAAATCGATACCGATATAGCAGAAGATATCAAGGTGGAAGCCGATGCAGAACTCTTGTCGCTTGTGTGGAACAATCTGTTTTCCAATGCCTTCAAATTCACAAATGAAGGCGGCACTGTTTCGGTGAGCCTTACGGCAACAGAACACCACGCTATTATCAAGGTGAAAGACACCGGTTGCGGAATGACTGCGGAGGTTGGCGCACATATCTTTGAGAAGTTCTATCAGGGAGACACTTCCCATTCTGCCCAGGGCAATGGACTCGGTCTTGCTCTTGTAAAAAGAGTTATCCACATTATTCAGGGGGAAATTAACGTTGAAAGTGCTTTGGGCGTTGGCACAACCTTTAGCGTAAAAATTCGGAGGATTTGATATGGATCTAAAAAATATGGGTAAAGCTGTGTTGTTTCCGCACATCGCCATAATGATCATTCTGCTTCCTATTGCCACGGTGCTTTTGGTATATTCCTTAGTGTTTATGGGGACCGCTTCTATCATCGCCATTGTGTCTTATGTGCTTGCCTTTTACACATTGACGGTCTGGACTCTGAAAGTGCCGTATCTAATTAGATTTTTCAAAAGCTTCAAAGATGAAAACAGATACATAAGACGGTGGCAGGATGATTCAAGACTCAGAGTGAATGTATCCCTCTACGGTACGCTGATTTGGAATACTGCTTATGCACTCTTGCAGCTCGGTATGGGATTTTGGCATCGCACTTTTTGGTTTTTTTCCCTTGCAGGCTATTATATCTCCCTTGCCGTTATGCGTTTTTTCTTGGTAAGATACACTATCAAACATAAGCCCGGTGAAAAGATGCGAGAAGAACTGATCCGATACCGTCTTTGCGGCATCATTTTTCTTGCAATGAACCTAACTCTTTCACTGATGGTGTTCTTTATGGTGTATTGGAGTCGAACATTTCAGCATCACGAAATCACAACTATCACTTTGGCAGCATATACCTTTACCGCCTTTGGAGTGGCGATTATTAACATTGTAAAATACCGAAAATATAACAGCCCCGTATATTCTGCGGCCAAGGCCATCAGTCTTGCGGCAGCTTGCGTGTCGATGCTCACATTGGAGGCTACAATGCTGACCACCTTCGGCGAAGGCAGCATTGATACATTAACAAGAAAAATATTTCTCGGTTGTACCGGCAGTGTGATTTCGGCATTTATTATCATAATGGCAGTTTATATGATAAGGCAAAGCAGCAAAAAATTAAAGAGTTAGAATTAAAGAAGGTGCAAAATGGAAAACAAAGAGCGTTTTAATTACACATACTCTGCCAAAGAGCAGGAGGAAATTAAAAGAATACGAAAGAAATATGTCTCGCCTGCCACAGAAGAAGATAAAATGACACAGCTTCGTCGTTTGGATGCAAACGTTTATTCCAAGGCAACCACGGCAGCTCTTGTGGTTGGCATCATCGGTGTTCTCATTATGGGCCTCGGTATGAGCCTTGTTATGACCAATATAGGCAAAGCACTGGGCATGGTCCTTGCTATGGTTATTGGTATCGGTATTGGTGCTGTCGGCATCCTTCTTGTGTGCCTTGCATACCCTCTTTATAATCACACTCTCAAAAAAGAGCGCGAGAAGATTGCTGACGAAATCCTGCGTCTAACAGACGAGCTGATGAAATGAGTGTGGATATATGAGTGTGAAAAACAACCGCATACGAATGATGTCAGATAAATATAACATTTCCAATGTGCACAAAAAAGCTGAGCCGTGAAGTGAACTAAATGTGGGTCACTTCACGGCTCAGCTTTTTATATCCTTAATTCTTAAGACTGTGTATCGGTGCAGGAATTCTGCCACCACGGGCAATAAATTTTGCAGGCGAAGCACCGTTAAGGGGCATTATCGGTGCATAGCCGAGAAGTCCTCCAAAATCAACGCTTTCTCCAACGCCTTTTCCGTATACCGGTATAACTCGCACTGCCGTTGTCTTTGTGTTTGCAACGCCAATGGAGATCTCATCCGCAATAATACCGCAAATTACATCCTCGGGTGTATCTCCTGGAACAGCTATCATATCAAGGCCAACAGAGCAAACCGCCGTCATAGCCTCAAGCTTTTCAATTGTCAGCGCACCCTTTTCAACTGCGTTTATCATTCCTCTATCCTCGGAAACGGGTATAAATGCTCCCGAAAGACCGCCTACATGAGAAGATGCCATAACACCACCCTTTTTTACAGCATCATTGAGCATTGCAAGTGCGGCAGTTGTTCCGTGTGAACCGCAAACCGTAAGTCCCATATTTTCAAGAATGTGAGCAACCGAGTCTCCGATGGCAGGTGTTGGAGCAAGAGAAAGGTCGATTATACCAAAGGGTGTATCAAGTCTCTTCGCCGCCTCATGAGCCACCAGCTGACCAACTCTGGTTATCTTAAATGCAGTCTTTTTTATAATGTCCGCAAGCTCACTCAGGTCGCAGTCCCCTGCTCTCGAAATTGCAGAGCTTACAACTCCGGGGCCCGAAACGCCAACATTAATAACGCAATCCGGCTCGCCTATGCCGTGGAAAGCACCCGCCATAAATGGGTTGTCCTCCGGAACATTTGCAAAAACAACCAGCTTTGCACAACCAATAGAGCGATCGTCCCTCGTGAGATACGCTGCACGCTTAATGGTCTTTCCCATAAGCGCAATGGCATCCATATTTATTCCGGCCTTTGTTGTTGCAACATTAACAGAAGAGCACACCATGCTGGTCTCTGCCAGTGCCTCGGGGATAACAGAAATCAGGTTCTTAGCTCCAATTGTCATACCCTTATGGACAAGCGCTCCAAAACCGCCAATAAAATTTATGCCAAGATTTTGAGCCGCTCTTTCAAGGGTTTTGGCAACCTTTATGTATCCGTCGGGAGATATTCCGCCGCCGATGATCGACACAGGCGTTACGGAAACTCTCTTATTTACTATCGGAATACCGTATTCCTTTTCGATATCGCAACCTGTTTTTACAAGCTTTTCGGCTTTGCGCGTAATCTTATCATAGATCTTATCGCAAAGGCGATCCTCGTCCTCGCTCACGCAATCAAGAAGAGAAATACCCATTGTTATCGTTCTGATATCAAGGTTTTCCTCTCTTATCATATTTATAGTTTCAAGAATGTCAGATGTATTAAGCATAATTAAATCTAAATTTTCTCCTTATTTCAAATACTCTTTGAGGGCACTCTTTAAATATGGTGCATAGTGTTGAATATATCCTCATGCATAGCATGGATAGCAAGGCCGTTTTCCTTGCCAAGTGCCTCAAGAATATCAACAAAATCAGAAAAAGGAATCTGCAGATCATCAAGATCGGCAAGCATTATCATTGCAAAATACTCGCTTAGAACGCTCTGGGTTATATCGAGAATATTCGCGCCTTTTTCGGAACAAACAGTGCTGACCTTTGCAATTATTCCTTTAGTATCCTTACCTGTTACAGTGATTACAGCTTTCATTTTTATACCTCCGGGGTGTTTTTCTATATTTTATCACATTCTCTCTTTTTTTTCAATATATTTTTAACAATCTGATTTGTAATTTTTAAAAAATATACTCAGAAGAATAAAAGACGAAAATGGATAAATTGTCTTGACATTTTATTGTTTTGGGAGTACAATTACCCTGGAACTATAGATAAGGAGGGATAGAGTGAGCGAATTTTCTACATATGAATATGTTGTTACGCAAAAAATCGAGGGCAAGTGGAGGCTTAAAAAGCTTCTTATGTTTCTTCTTTATATAGGATTTATAGTGGGTTGGTTTGTTTTTGGCTTTTGGAGCAAAATGTTTACGCTGCTGGCCCTTATGCCAATAACTCTCTGGATGCTTGTATTCTTCACCTGGCGGTATGTTAAGGTTGAATATGAATATTCAATGGTTTCGGGTGAAGTTACATTTTCAAACATTTATGGGGGAAGATCCAGAAAGCATATTGTCAGCTTCAGGATAAAGGATTGCACGCTTATTGCCCCCCTCGGAACACACGGCTATAAAATAAAGGACTATGTTCCCGAAAAGAGCTACAATGCTCTTTCCTCCTCTAAAGCTAACGATGCTTATTTCGCAATTTTTGAGCGTAATAACAGATATGCGGTTGTCTACTTTGAAGCAACTGCAAAGGCGCTGAAGATTTTGAGATATTATAATGCCTCGGCAACCGTTATGAGCAATGTGAAAATATAAAGCTAAGGAGAATCAAGCAAATGGCAAGAAAAATGATAAGGCCACTTCAATATTTGATAATAGCGGCTATGGCAGCCTTAATGGCGCTGAACTATGAAATATTTATATTTGAAAACGCCTTTGCTCCTGCCGGAATCAACGGTATTGCAACTATGGTTCAATACCTTTTTGATTTCAATGTTGGATATATGTCGCTGATTATAAACATTCCTCTTGTGATAATTGCTATGTTTTTTGTTGACCGTGATTTTGCGCTGAAAAACGGACTTTTTGTTCTTGTCTTTTCAGGTGCACTTATCATATTTGATTATATAGATATTTCTGCATTTGTCTATCATACAGAAAACGGCACAAGTACCATCCTTGCTCCGATTGCGGCAGGCGTTATAAACGGTGCTATCTATGGCATTTCCATACGCCTTGGCGCATCCACCGGCGGAACGGACATCGTTGCCGCTATCATACGCACAAAAAAGCCGCATATTAGTCTTGTTTGGATAGTTTTTATGCTCAATGTTTCGGTTGCGGCTATCTCTTATTTTGTTTACGGCTTCAATGCTGAGCCTGTTATTCTTTGCGTTGTTTATTGCTTTCTCACAAGCACTGTCAGCGATCATATGCTGAGGGGTATAAAAGAGGCTATTAAATTTGAGGTCATTACAGACAAGGCTTCCGAAATATCCGAGCGTCTTATGAGTGAGTTGCGCCATGGAGTTACCGTTATAAGTGCTGAGGGAATGTACTCTCACAAAGGCAAGCAAATAATTATCTGCGTTATCAACAAGCACCAGATAGTTGATTTTCAGAGGATAGTAAGACAATATCCCGGTACATTTGCCTATGTCACAAGCGTTACAGAAACCGTTGGAAATTTTAAAAAAATTACCAAATAACAGGAGGCCTTGAGAGCAAACATGAAACAATATCTTTTACCGAAGGACGGCAGATTTTATAAGGCAAATCTTCATGTACATACAACCGTTTCGGATGGACGCATGACCCCGGAGGAGGTCAAAAAGCTCTATAAAGACAACGGCTATTCTGTTGTGGCCTTTACAGATCATCAGATAATGCTGCCTCACCCGGAGCTGAACGACGATGATTTTCTTACAATAACCTCTGCTGAAATTGCAAAAAACAAGGGCTCTTATGACCTTTTGCCATCCACGCATTTTAATATTTACGCAAAGGATCCGGCTGCTGAGACCTTTCCCTATTTCAATCCCGAAGGCTTCTGGAAGGCTTTGACGCACACAAAGGAATACAGAACCGAAAAGATGCTCCGGCACGAGGCAAGGCCCTTTGGCTATGGTCCTGAGGAGCTTAATAAGGTTATAAAAGAGTGCAATGAGGCAGGCTTTCTTATCTGCTTTAATCACCCAAAGGGATCTCTGCAGTGTTATCGAGACTACGGCGGATTAAAAGGGCTTTGGGGCATGGAATGCTTTAATACCGGAGCGGCAAGAGAAGGATATGAGGATGACATGGATCCCATTGACGATCTTCTGACAGAGGGAGAGAGAAAAGTTTATCCGATAGCGGCAGATGATGCCCACAGCCCCATAGATTGTTGCGGGGGTTATGTTATGATAAAGGCTGAGGAGCTTGAATATTCAAATATTATGAATTCACTTGAAAATGGCGATTTCTATGCTTCAACAGGTATAAGCATTGAAGAGCTTTATATCGAGGATGGGATCCTTCACCTTGAAACCGATGGGGCGGACAAGATAATTTTATATACCCCCATTCGTTTCAAAATAATGGAAAAGAGTAACGTCGGCAAAAGGATCACTCATTTTGAATGTGACCTCGGTCCGCTTATCGAAAAATGCGAAAGAGAGCCTGAGCTTAGTAAAGATGTTTATTTCAGGCTTGACCTAAGAACAAATGACGGCAAGCGTGCCCACACAAAGGCCTATTTTCTTGATACAATTAACAAATGAAACAGAAAAAGCTGACTCATTTGAGTCAGCTTTTTGTTGTTAGCAAAACAGGAGTTTAGGGGGAGTGTTTTTACAAACAAGAGCACACTGCTTTCGCTTGTGATAATCGATAGTACCTCAGAAATTTCGCAGTGTGCTCTTGTTTGTGAAAACACATCTCCCCGATAAATCAAAAATTATGCGCAAAAAGGTCTGAAACGCTTGGCGTTTCA
>JAZUQN010000066.1:0-5427 GCA_045605745.1 Eubacteriales bacterium | reverse complement strand
GTCGTTTTTCGATAGCTCACCGGATGCATAATTCAATGCATCCGAAAGCTCCCTTATCTCTCTATATCCCTTGCCATCAAAAACTTCTTCATAATCACCTGAGGCAAGGCGTTTTACAGACCTGCTGAGTCGAATGATTGGTGTTGATATTTTTTTTGACATTAAAAGTGAAAGTATCAATGCGCCGGAGAGGAGAATCAGGCATATCCAACCAAACTGTACTCTATAGGTTTTTGTGATTGCACTGACAGGGGCAAGCTCTGAATTTAAGAACAGCGCATATTTTTTGCCCTCCACGCCGCTGAATGCTTTAATATATACTGTATTTGAGGTTTCACTTTTGATATCTTCATGAGTTTTGGAGGCATCAAGGGAATAGTATTCGATATATTCTCCCCCGTTTTTCAGAGTTTGACCATAAAGATTGCTAAAGCTTCTGGGTGACATATGATGAATGATACAGCCGTTTGATATATCACAGCTTATCATCTCTTTTGCCTTTTCGCCCTGTATTTCGTATAGAATCACGCAGATGGAATAATCGCCGGCAAGAGTGTAAACGGTGTGCTCGAAATTTTCGCTTTCAATATTTGCTTCAATAATAGATGCGGTCAGCTTCAGCTCTTTCATTTTTGAGTTTTCATAGAAGGGCTTTAGCAGCACAACCTGAAAAACATAAACGACAAACAGCACAAAAGCCGTAAAGAACGCAAGAAAGGCAAACAGGTTCCACCTGATGCCCATTCCGCGTTCTCTTTCTTTTCTGAGCTCACTCGCCTTCATTTTGGAGTGTTTAAGCATAGTTTTTTCCTTTCGTCAAGCTTCAAAGCGATAGCCCACGCCCCTGAGTGTAACGATGTATTTGCTATATTGTCCAAGGCTTTTGCGAAGTAGCTTGATATGTGTATCGAGAGTTCTTGCATCTCCGTAAAAATCATAGCCCCAAACCTCACTCAAAAGCTTTTCGCGGGAGAGGGCAATATTTTTGTTGCGAAGCATATAGAAGAAAAGATCGTATTCCTTTGGGGACATTTCAATTCGTTTGCCATCAACAAATACCAATCTTGCTGTGATATCTGCTCTAAGTCCGCCCCCATCAAATTCAATGATCTCGTTTTCCGGTTGCGCCGAGGCTGTGGGATTGAAACGAACTCTTTTCATAACGGCTTCAATACGAAGCATTAGCTCCTTTGGAGAAAAGGGTTTAACCACATAATCGTCTATCCCAAGTTCAAAGCCGTTGATCTTATCATATTCTTCTCCGCGTGCGCTTAGCATTATTATAGGAGTTTGAGAAATTTTCCTTATTTCCCTGCAGGCAGAGAAACCGTCAAGCTCGGGCATCATAATGTCCATAATTATTATGTCAAATTGCTCCTTGCGGCAAAGCAGAACTGCCTCCATTCCATCTGCCGCTTCTCTGACGGTATGCCCCTCAAAGGTGGCATATTTTGTTATCAGATCTCTGATTCTTGTTTCATCGTCAACTATCAAAATGTTATACATTATTACCGATATCCTTCCTTTTGAAGTTGGTTTAATATGCAAATGGGGGCGGATATGCGTTATATCTGCATGGGCAGATCTGCGCAAGGATCGCCCCCACGTTTTTAGATTTTTTATTTATTCAAATGATACATTGCCTGTGTTTTCGGGTACATACTCCCTTAGCGTCAGCTTAACATCAACGTATCTGTTCTTTCTTACAAGTGTAACTTCAACGATGTCGCCTACCTTGCAGCCGTAAAGCGCCTCCTTGACACCTGCTGAGGTTGAAACCTCTTTGCCGTTTATTGAAGCAATTCTGTCTCCGTTTTTGATGTCCTCGCTGAATTTGGATTCAAGAACGTAAACACCGAGAGTGCTCAGACGATAGGATGCGGCGGTGAACAGATCTGTTATATCCAGAAGCTCAAGGCCGTGGTCAACCCGTCCGCGTACATATCCGTATTCCATAAGCTGAAGAACAACATCATATGCGGTATCTATCGGAATCGCAAAGCCGAGTCCTTCAACATCACTTCCGCTTGATTTTGCATTGACAATACCAACGAGCTGTCCATAGAGATTGAACATTCCACCGCCGGAGTTTCCGGGGTTTACTGCTGCATTGGTTTGTATCAGTGTCATTTTTTCGCCATCAATGGTGATCTCTCTTGCAAGGGCACTAACGATTCCGTTTGTTATAGTTCCGCCAAGCTCACCAAGGGGATTTCCTATAACAAGTATTTCTTCTGCGAGAGCAAGATTTGAGGAGGAACCAAGGGTTGCCACTGTGAGGTCTTCTTTTGGGGATATTTTCAGAACTGCAATATCAGAATTTGCATCTGTACCTATAAGATCAGCCTCATATTCATTGCCGTTTGTGAGGCGCACAACTATTTTGCTTGCGCCGTCAATAACATGGTTGTTGGTTATAACATAGCCCTCTTTGTCTATTATAACTCCGCTTCCGGCACCGCTTTGAACATATTGCCAAAAGCTGTTTCCGTTGACTACCTGTTCTGTTGTTATCTCAACCACAGAGTCTTTAACAAGATAAGCGACCTGAGACTTGGTCATAAGTTCGCCAACTTCGCCTGTAGGGGGTGTGGGAATGACAATGTTTTGCTTTGTATCATTGTCATTTTCCGTTTTTTCGGTTGTAGCATTATTGCTGCTGGAGCTATCTTTGGAATCATCAGATTCCGGAGTGTTTTCGGTATCAACTGTATCCGAGATACCGGGTGTAGCATCTGTGTCGTTTCCGGTGTCCTTATCACTTTGCCAAGGCTTTAGCATAAAGAGGGCAAAGGCGGCAACAATTATCAAAACGAGAATTGCAACTGTAGCGATGATAAGACCTGTTTTTCCCGATTTTCCGTTTTTATTCTTTCTCTTTTTTTGCTTACTTGCATTGTTTTGGGGCGCAGTATACATAGAGCTGTAGATAGAAGCGGGATTCTGATTTTGAGGTGTACCGAAGGGAACACCGCTATTATCGGCTGAACCGAATGGAGAATATGTGCCTTGATATTCTGTGCTTCTTGTATATCCGTCATTTCCCGGTGTATAAGTGCTTGTATATGTTTGAGAAAATGGCGAAGAGCCATCGTTATCTGTTTGATCTGCTTTGCTTATTTCTTTATCGCCTGGTTGACCAAAGCTGAATGGAGAGCTTTGCCCAAAGTCTGAGCTTTGGCTGTTATTATTGTCCCTATTCCAACCATTATTATTTGCGCTGTTTTGTGCAGGCGAATATCCAAAGGGATCGTAGGCTTGATTTTGATTGTTTTCAAAAGAATTTTTTGGGGCGGTTTCAAAATTGCCGTTCCCATTTGCCGCAGAGTCGTATCCAAATGGAGAGTTACCCTGATTTCCATAGCCAAAGCTGTTATTGGGTTGTCCCCCGAAATTATTTTGTTCACCTGATGTATTTCCAAAGTTGTTTGGGTTGTTTTCAAATTCGTTCATCATCAGAGCCTCCTTTGATGTTTTTCCTTTATTGTCTCAATTATAGACTTCTTTTGTGACAGTTTTATGATGATGTTTCAAATAAGTGCTGAATTTAGTTTGGTGAATGGTGTTTTTTGTAGAAAAAATCAAATCAGTATCTATTCTGCCTCTTCTTTTTTAATATGTATAATATGAGTGTTATAACAAAAAATGAAATGAGAGACACTCCAAAAACAGCCGAGGAAACAAGCATTATCATAAAACCGAGAAGATAATAATATAGAGATTCAAGGGCTGAAATACCTATTTCCGATATGCTTTTAAGCTGACTTATAAGCATAATAGCTCCGCCAAAGGCAAAGGCTATCAGACTATCCCCAAAAACAGTATAGAAAATTGATTTGAAGGTTCCAAATTTTTTCAAGAAAAAAGTGAAGATAAAAACCGTGAAGCTGATGGCTGCTATAACAAATAAAATATCTCGGGGGATTGAAAGGCGATATCTGACAACGGTCGGCTTTGCGGAAAACGGCGGAATATAAACCGAAAGCAGTTCAAAAACAATTGTTAAAAACAAAGAAACAGCAAATACAATGCCGGATATTCTTTTTGTTATACTTATTGATTTCGTTGTATCATTCATTAGGGTTACCTCTTTTAAGTATAAGAGCAGTATATGGCGGTATTGTCTTACCCTCTTCAAAATATCTTTCGCTTAGCAGATCAAATCCCGAAGCCTTAATATTGATCGGAGAATCTCCGGCATTTATGGCAACCGTAATAAGGTCATTTTCAGAAAATCTTATAAATTCCAGATAATAACCGTTAAAATCGGTTATTTTAAACAGACCGTCCTTAAATATACGGTTGTTTTTTCTAATTCTTCCAAGGAGCTTGTAGTGTCTCTGAAGCTCATTGTTCTCTTTGCCCCAGGGATAAGGCATACGGCAAAAAGGATCTCTATAGCCCTCAAGACCTGCTTCATCTCCGTAAAAAACAGAGGGAACTCCATACACTGTATATTGCAAAACGCTTGCAAGCTTCAAAAGCTTTATGCCATTTGTCCTTGCTTTGTCACTCATTTTAACGCCGGCAAGCTCTTTGTTTGAGAGATCGTATTTGTCCTCACCGCCAAGAACTGTTAGTATTCTTTCGGTATCGTGAGTGCCAAGAATGTTCATAAGAGAATCGCTGACGCATTTTGGATATGAGGAATAAAGCTCGGTTAGGGCAGAAGCAAGAAGCTCTGAATTTCCCCAGATGAGATATTCAAGAACTGCAGAGCGAAACGGATAATTCATAACGCTGTCCAACTGTGCACCTTGAAGATAGCGGCGGCGGTGGCCATAGGCAATCTTATCGGCAGCATTTTCCCAAACCTCTCCGATTATAACAGCTTCATCATTTGAGACTTTTTTTGATAAAAGGCGAAGCTTGTCAAGAAATTCGTTTGTAAGCTCATCTGCAACATCAAGTCTGATGCCGCCTATTCCCATTTTTGTATATTTCCCGACAACAGAAGCTTCGCCGCCAACCAGGTAATTAAGACATTCCTCATTTTGAAGATTCAGCTTTGGCAGGATAGGTATACCCCACCAGCTTTCGTATTCATCGGGATGATTTCTGAAATGAAACCAGTTATAATATTCAGACTCTCTCGACTGATAAGCCCCCAGAGAATCGTATTTTCCATATTTATTAAAATATAGGCTGTCATCGCCTGTGTGGTTGAAAACCCCATCAAGAATTATGCGGATGCCTTTTTCGTTTGCGGCACTGATAAGCTCTCTAAGAGCCTCATCGCCCCCAAACATGGGATCAACCTGCATATAATCTCCTGTGTCATATTTGTGATTTGAATATGCCTTGAATATTGGACTAAGATAGATAACGCTGACCCCAAGCGATTGGAGATAGTCAAGTTTTTCTTTTACACCGATAAGATTCCCGCCAAAAAACACGTTGTTCTTAACAAATGCACCGGGATATTCG
>JAZUQN010000065.1:0-6120 GCA_045605745.1 Eubacteriales bacterium | reverse complement strand
GCTGCACATTGGAAATATAAATCCGGAGAGCGATCAAAGGCCGATATGGATAAAAAGCTTGAATGGATAGCAAGACTTATCGAAACTGAGGACGGCACGCGCGACCCCGATGAGTTTATGCACGCCTTTAAGACGGACATTTTCCATGATGAGACATTTGTGTTCACTCCAAAGGGCGATGTTATTGCACTTCCTCAAGGTTCAACTGTTATAGATTTTGCGTATGCTATTCACTCTGCAGTAGGCAACAAAATGGTTGGTGCTAAGATAAACGGTATGATAGTGCCTATTGATAAGGTGCCGCAAAACGGTGAAATAGTTGAAATTCTCACCTCCAATGCTTCAAAGGGACCAAGCAGAGACTGGCTTAAAATTGTTAAAACGGGCGAAGCAAAGAACAAGATTAGGCAGTGGTTTAAAAAGGAAAAAAGAGAAGAAAACATCGTTGTCGGTCAGGCTATTATTGATACCGAGCTAAAGAAATTTTCAAAAAGCTATTCGGATTCACAGAGACTTGAGATTGTTACCAATGTTGCCCGCAGAATTGGCGTTCAAACAGCCGAGGATCTTTATAACACCATTGGTTATGGTGGACTTTCTATTTCCAAGATCACCCTGAAGCTTCATGATGAGCTTGATAGGATAATTAAGACAGAAGCTCCGGTGCAGAATCCTGATATTGAGAATATTCCAATTAAAAAGCCGAAGAACATTCGTTCTAACAGCGGTATCATTGTTGATGGCGAAGAGGGCTGTCAGGTTAAATTTGCCAAATGCTGTAATCCATTGCCCGGTGATACTGTTATCGGATTTATAACAAAGGGCTTTGGCATTTCAATTCATAAAAAGGATTGCCCTAATGTTATAAACGGCCTTAAAAATATTGAAAATGCCTCTCGCTGGGTAAGTGCCGAGTGGGAAGAAAATGCAGCCGATCACATAAGCGGCGGATATGAGGCGTTGCTTCAGGTCTATGCGTATGATTCTATTGGCATTCTTGCAGGAATCTCAATGACCTTGGCGGATATGAAGGTGTCAATTCTTTCTGTTAATTCACAGAAAAAATCGGATGACATGGTTATTATCAATCTAAAAATCAGTTGCAAAAATATCGACCATTATAAGTCTATCGTTTCAAGGCTTAAGGGACTTAAAAATGTCGAGGATGTTACGAGAGGTTTTTCATAATATGAAAGCTGTGCTTCAAAGAGTTAAAAAAAGCGAGGTCAGGGTCAAGGGCAAATTGGTCGGCAGCTGTGCAAATGGACTTATGATCCTGCTCGGTGTTGCCGCCGGTGACACCGAGGAGGATGCAAAGGCTCTTGCAGCAAAGATACTTAAGCTTCGCATTTTTGAAGACCAAAACGGAAAAATGAATAAAAGCATTATGGATATTTCAGGTGAGGCATTGGTTATCTCTCAATTTACGCTTCTTGCTAACTACAAAAGCGGAAATCGACCGGATTATTTTGCCTCTGAAAAGCCTGAGAGAGCAAATATGCTATATGAGTATTTCAGCTCCTTGCTTCGTGATTCTCTTTTTCATGTTGGAAACGGCATTTTTGGCGCAGATATGGAAGTTACTATAATTAACGACGGACCTGTGACAATTGTTATGGATTCTTCGGATCTTATTAAGAGCAGGTGATGGTATGAAGGTTTTTCTGAAAGGAAATATTCCGATAAACAGATATTATGTCCAGATGCTTTGCATGATCTATTTTCCGGGCGTTAAGTTTTCGGAAAATGAAAGTGCTGAGGATGATGGACTTCGTCTTGATGCTGAGGTTGTCCGATTCGATGATGTGATAAAGGCTAAATGCACTCTTTTTGCTATGGGTAAAGAGGGAACTGCCGAGAAAGAAAAGACTGTTGGCGATGGAATAACCGAGGATAAAGCGACTAAGCTGGCATTGGGAGCAGCTATACTGGCTCTTGGTGAGGAGTTGCTTTCATACAGGCCTTCTTGGGGAATGCTTATCGGAGTTCGCCCATCAAAGGTTGCTATGGAAAAGCTACTGGAGGGTAACAGCAAAACCAAGGTTAGAAAGATCCTAAGAAATGATTATTTTGTTACGGTTAAAAAGGCTGCTCTTGCTACTGATGTTGCGATAGCTGAGAGAGAAATAATAGGAAATCCTGATAAGAAGGATTGCAGTATCTATATTTCTATTCCTTTTTGCCCAACCAGATGCGCATATTGCTCTTTTGTATCCTATACATCAAAAAAACTTCTTTCACTTATTCCCGAATATCTTGTTAGACTTTGCGCAGACATAGAAAAGACTTTTGATATTGCAAAGCGCCATTCTTTGAGAATAAAGACTATTTATATAGGTGGTGGAACACCAACTATTCTCACAGCAACCGAGCTTGAAATTCTGCTTTCCAAAATATATGAATGTACAGATGTCAGTGCTCTTGAAGAATACACACTTGAGGCAGGCAGACCTGACACAATTGACAGCGAAAAGCTGGCAATTGCAGCAAAATACGGCATTACGCGAATGAGCGTTAATCCGCAAACTCTTTGCGATAAGGTTCTGTCGGGAGTTGGAAGAAACCACACAACCGATGAATTTTTCAGAGCTTATGATATTGCGAGAAATTCAGGCATAAAATATATCAATACGGATCTAATTGCAGGACTTCCGGGAGACACCTTTAAGACTTTTTCTGAAACATTTGACAGAATACTTGAGCTGGCACCGGACAATATCACTGTTCATACCTTTTGTGTAAAAAAATCTGCCGAGCTTATGCAGCGTGGACCAACAATTTTCTCAAGAAAAGGTGGCGACGCTGTGAAATGCGTTGACTATTCTCAGCTCAGAGCAATGCATGAGGGCTACAAGCCTTATTATATGTACCGTCAGAAAAACACTGTTGGAAATCTTGAAAATGTTGGCTTTGCAAAGCCCGGCTCTGAGGGACTTTATAATATCTATATGATGGAAGAGGTACATACTATTTTGGCTGTTGGAGCAGGAGCTGTTACTAAGCTTCTCGAATATAAGGGCGATGACGGTAAAACAAAAATTAAGCGTTTGTTTAATCCCAAATATCCTTATGAGTATCTTCGTGCTGATACAATGGCAGAAATAAGTGATGCGGCAGACGAATTTTTTGCAGAAGAGATCTAATTTTTTAATTTCGGAGATTTCAAATGACCGAAGAAAAATCTAAAAATGCTAAAAAACTGTTTCTTTCTGGAATGGTTATTATGACTATGTCAACTGCCATAGTTAAGGTTATCGGACTTCTTTATAAGATACCGATGCTGACCTATCTTGGCGAAGAGGGAATGGCATATTTCAATGCAGCTTATGATATCTATACAATGTTTTATATGATATCAACTGCCGGACTGCCTGTTGCAGTTTCGATTTTGATATCGGAAAATCGAGAGCGAGGCAATATCAGAAACATAAAGAGAATATATTATGTTGCGGTTGGCATTTTCTTTGTTATTGGCTGTGTAGGGATGCTTGCAATGCTTCTTGGCTCAGGGCTTTTCTCAAGGCTGATTAAAATAGATGATGCAGCCTATTGCATAATTGCCATTGCGCCAACACTGTTTTTTATATGTATATCAAGTGCTATAAGGGGTTATTTTCAGGGCCATCAGATAATGCTGCCAACGGCTGTTTCTCAGATAATAGAATCACTTGGAAAGCTTGTTATCGGTATATTGCTGGCACTTTGGGCAAAAAACAAAGGATATTCTCTGCCTGTTGTTGCGTCCTTCGCCGTGTTAGGCTTAACTATAGGTGTAGCGGTTTCAATGCTCTATTTGTTGCTGACAAAATTTTTGTTCAGCATATCAGGAAAGCAAACTGCGCTTAATAAGGACAACGTTTTTTTGCCTGAGGATCGTTCCTATGTGTTGAAAAATCTGATAAAAATTGCTGTGCCGATAACTATCAGCTCATCTGTTATGGGAATTGCTCGTCTCGTTGACACAGCTCTGATATCGGGAAGGCTTCAATCTGTGGGCTTTGCTTCAAAGGTTGCAAATGAATATTATGGCATATATAGCACTCTTGCTGTGCCGATATACAATCTTCCTCCTGCGGTTATAACCGGCATTGCTCTTTCTCTCGTTCCGATGCTGACCTCTGCTATAGAGGCTAAAAACCGAGAGAAGGAAACGATGGTGCTTTCTGCTTCATTGCGTGTTTGCACGCTGTTTGCAATGCCTTGTGCTATTGGAATTTGTATGTTTTCAAAACCGATTCTTGAGCTGATATTCTCAAATAAAATCGATTCTGTTTCTGTTGCCTATCCGCTTCTTTCTATACTTGGAGTCTCAGTATTATTTGCCTGCCTTATGACTGTTACAAACGCTATTTTGCAATCATACAAACAGGAGCGTAAACCAATAATCTCCATGGCGGTGGGGGCTGCAGTTAAGATCGTTTTTGACTATGTTCTTATCGGTATACCAAGTATAAATGTTTATGGTGCTCCTATCAGCACATTCCTTTGCAATGCAACTGTTATGGCTATAAATTTCTACTATATAAAGAAATATGCTTCAAGCTTTGACGGTATCGCAAAGCTGTTTTATAGGCCACTTGCGGCAGCTGTTATTTCGATTGGCGGAGCTTTCGCCTTGTATTCGGTTATTAGATTTAATACAGCTGCATCAAGATTATTAACTATTCTTGCAATTGGATTTGCTGCAGTTTTATATCTTTTGTTTGCAATGCTGTTTAAAGCTGTTGATGGCGATGATATTAAAATGCTTCCATTTGGAGAGAAAATATATGGAATTCTTCATAAATTTAAATTGATCTGAGAGGAAAAAATGGATAGAACTGAAAAAATTGCGTTTTTAAATGCAAAAAAGGAATATAATTTTGATGATCTTTGCATGGTGATGGAGCTTTTGAGAAGCAAGGGAGGCTGTCCATGGGATATGGAGCAGACCCATGAGAGTATCAGACGAGATTTTATAGAGGAGACTTATGAGGTTATAGAGGCTATCGACACAAAGGACTCTAATCTTCTTCGAGAGGAGCTTGGAGACGTTCTTTTGCAAGTGGTTTTTCATACTCGCATAGAGGAAGAGGCGGGTAACTTCTATATGAATGATGTTATAACAGAGCTTTGCACAAAGCTTATACACCGACATCCACATATATTTGGAGATGTTGTTGTTAAGAATAGTGAAAATGTTTTGGAAAATTGGGATAAGATTAAAAACGAAGAAAAACAGAGAGAGACAGTGACATCGAGATTGCGCAGTGTGCCGCCGTCCTTGCCTGCGCTTATGAAAGCTTCAAAGGTTGGTAAAAGAGCTGCTTGCTTCGACTTTCCGGATGCCGCATCTGCTTTTCAGAAAATCGAAGAAGAGACGGCTGAAATAGCAGAAGTTATGCATGGTGATGATAAGGATCGTCTGGAAGAGGAGATAGGAGATCTTTTGTTTTCTGTTGCAAATTTTGCAAGAAAAAGTGGGATTGACCCCGAAATGGCCTTGAACAGGGCAACAAAGAAATTTATCGATAGATTTGAGATTCTTGAAAACACGGCTATCGAGAATAACAAAAATATCGAAAAAATGTCACAAATCGAGCTTGATGCCATTTGGACAGCAAAAAAATCGGATTTTTTAACAAAAATATAAAAAAATATTTGCATAACCCCTTGAAATTGGTATAAATTGATGATATAATATGTAGTGTTAATATTACAATTGGTGAATTTTGCACCGATTGTTTCTTCAAAAAAACAAAAAAACGAAAGGATTGGACAAAATCATGAACAAGACACAGCTCATCGAAGCGGTTGCTAACGCAACAGGTCTCAAGAAGAATAAGGCAGAGGAAGCAGTTAACGCTGTTACAAGCTCTATCGTTGAGGCTCTCAAGGCTGGCGAAAAGGTACAGCTTATCGGCTTTGGTACATTTGAGGTAAAGGCAAGAGCAGCAAGACAGGGTAGAAACCCCAAGACCGGCGAGACTCTTACAATTGCTGCATCCAAGCATCCTACCTTCACAGCCGGTAAGGCACTTAAGGATTCTGTAAACTGATTTTTTGATAAATGCGGCAGGCTTCAATAAGTCTGCCGGATTTATTTTTTTAAGGAGCTAACATGAGACTTGATAAATATTT
>JAZUQN010000064.1:0-3927 GCA_045605745.1 Eubacteriales bacterium | reverse complement strand
ACATGGCTACGATCCGACTTTGTCCAAGTGCTTCTTCTTCTGCTCTCTCCTCGTAATCAGCGCAATAGAGACAGGTGCGGAATTTCACTCCTTTTTCGGTGCAGGTTGGTTTTTCAGTGTAGATCCAAGCACTGAGTGCGTGCTCGGTTTTTGGAAGCGTGGAGCCTTCTTTTAATACCTTGCCGCATTTGGAGCATTTTTCGCTTTCGGAAATTCCTTTATTTTCGCAGGTGGCGTTAACACCGGCAATTATTTCTATTTCATGTTTGCAGCTGCAGCCGCAACTCAAAAAAACAAATAATAACGCCAAAAAAATCATAAAAATTCTTTTCATATGTACTCCCCCTGTTTTGAAAATGTGGCTGCTTTATTGTAACACAGAGGAAATAATTTGTCAATAAGACGGCTTTTTCCATAATTGTTTGCTGTCTATTGACAAAAAAGGGAAGTTGGTTTATAATATTAACGTTATATTAGATTTAATACCGATAAGGAGAAATAAAATGCAGATCTATGAAGAACTGGTTGCCAGAGGGCTGATAGCTCAGGTTACCAACGAAGAAGAAATCAAAAATATGATAAATGAGGGCAAGGCTACCTTTTATATTGGTTTTGACCCAACGGCCGACAGCCTTCATGTAGGTCACTTTATGGCTCTCTGCCTTATGAAGAGATTGCAGATGGCAGGCAACAAGCCTGTTGTTCTCATTGGCGGAGGAACTGCTATGGTTGGCGACCCTTCAGGCAGAACCGATATGCGTCAGATGATGACAAGAGAGACAATTCAGCATAATTGCGATTGCTTCAAGCATCAGATGGAAAGATTTATTGATTTTGGTGAGGGCAAGGCTATTATGGTAATAATGCCGATTGGCTTCTCGACCTTAACTATGTTGAGGTTCTCCGTGATGTTGGAGCTTGCTTCTCTGTTAACCGTATGCTAAGCGCAGAATGTTATAAGCAGAGAATGGAAAAGGGACTTTCGTTCCTTGAATTCAACTATATGATAATGCAGTCATACGATTTCTATTATCTCTACCAGAAATACGGCTGCAATATGCAGTTTGGCGGAGATGATCAGTGGTCAAATATGCTTGGCGGCACCGAGCTTATCAGAAGAAAGCTTGGCAAAGATGCACACGCAATGACTATAACCCTTCTTCTCAATTCCGAAGGCAAAAAGATGGGTAAAACTGCAAGCGGCGCAGTTTGGCTTGATCCTAAGAAGACAACACCGTATGATTTCTACCAGTATTGGAGAAATGTTGATGATGCAGATGTGCTGAAATGTATTCGTATGCTTACGTTTCTGCCCCTTGAGCAGATCGATGCAATGGATGCTTGGGAAGGAAGCCAGCTTAATGAGGCAAAGGAAATATTGGCATATGAGCTTACAAAGCTGGTGCACGGAGAAGAGGAGGCAGACAAGGCTAAGGCAAGTGCAAGAGCTCTCTTCGGTGCAGGTGATTCTGCTGATATGCCCACCGCAGTTCTCACAGCAGAGGATTTTGTCGATGGCACTGTTGATATCCTTACAATTCTTGTTAAAGCCGGACTTGTTCCATCAAAGAGCGAAGCGAGAAGAGCAGTTGAGCAAGGCGGCGTAAGTGTTGAAGGTGATAAGATCGCCGATATCAAAAAGACTTATACCTCTGCACAGTTAAAGGAAGGTATTATTGTTAGACGCGGCAAAAAGAGCTATAAAAAGGTTATTGCCGAAATATAAGAAATAGATTAGCAAAAATAATGCTCCGCCGAATTATCGGCGGAGCATTATTTTTTAAAATGTTTATCTATCAATTTTTATTTCTCTTGTGATTTCATGCTTTGCATTAGTGAAGCGGCAAATAATATTATCCTTCATAAGTGTCACTGCACAACCGCCAAGCTCATCACCGTGCTTTTCTGCCGCAACAACGATAGGGTAGGTGTGTGCTATATGTTCCTCGTGCTCTCCCGGACATACTGTGTAATTATGCATATGTCCGCACATCAGTATATCAGTGCCGATTCTTTCAAGCTCGCTTGACCATTCGGTGTATAGCTCTGTATCAATATTAAAAACATCATCCTTAAATTTATATGTAAAAGGAATATGGCAGAAGGATATCAGATATTTATCCTTTGGCAATGGACCAAGCTCTCTTAAGGTGGTAAGCTCTTCACGGCGATATCTTTCAAAATAATTCACTCCGCCATATTCTGCGCTGATATCTAATTTATCCTCTCCGCAATCCAAAATAATACCGCTTATACAGCCAAGTGTATATGGAAAATATGTTTTTCCGTTATCGGTTGCAATATAGTCGGTTATAAATTCAGACATTTTTCCACGAGTGTCATGATTGCCTCTGCCTATTATAACGGGCAAATTTCCACCGGTGACATTGGCTATAAATTTGTTCAAGGCTTCGATATCCTCTCTTGAATGAGATTCTCCAAAATCTCCGTTAACAACGAGAACATCAAGATCATCTCCGAAAAATGAACAGCATTTTTCTGCCTCCTCGTAAAAGGAATGGATATCTGCGGTATAATAAAGATTAATACTCTCTGTTTTTGTGAGTGGTTTAAAGCTAAAGGTTTCGGAGCTGCTTTCCTTCATTTCAGTCCAATAAGGCTTTTTGTCGGGGCAAGCTGAAAAATAAACGGTGTATTCTCCGGCAGCATCAAGCTTGCTTTGAGGCACAGTGAATTTGTGAACGAGGGTGTGGATCTTAAATATTCCGGAGCCACCCTCTATAAACATCTCGTCTCCAACAGTTATAAAGCATTTTCCCTCTGTGTCGCAAACCACCACAATATCATAGTTGTCTCTGACAACGAAAACATTAGGTGCAAATTTCAAGTGTTCCATTTTCTTCTCCTCATTTTTTAATTGTGCCCTTATTGTAACATAATGCGGAATTTTTTTCAATAGTTAATTTACTTTTAATGCACCTAAAATTTCGATTGCGTGGTGTTCACAGATACATTTTCCATATTCGCCTATATAGATAATAAAGGATGATGCCTCAAGCTCCTCTGCATATTCATTTACAAAAGCATCCTGCTTTAGATATTTGCCGAAATTCCAGTCATCGATGTCGCTAAGGAGAAGATAGCAGTGTTTGTCGTCTATATATGCAGAGCTATTGCCGTCATATTTGCTTTTCAGAAGTCTGTGGCAAGCACTTAAGAGATTTTCCATAGTTTCAAATCTGAAGGCGTGAGCGCGCGTTTTTTGAATGTGGAGGCTTTTGTTTTCTGCTGTTTCTATGTAAGGGCTTTTTTTCATACTCTTATCTCCCCCGTAAGTCCCCTCGTTTATTTTGATGTCGCCCTCGTCTCCGGCTTTTGCGCTTGTAATATTATTTTTGCCGGAAAACATCCCAAGCTTTGTTACATACATTTCGCATCCGCCGCTTCTTGATGGATAAACCTGAACAAAAACCTTTTCGCTTGCGGCGTCAAAGCCTGTGCGGTGCTTTGCCTCATCAAGTATGCTCCAAAAAGCTTTTCTTGTCTCGGTATTTTCATAATTAAGCATACTGCAATCAAGTGAATACTGTTTAAGATCCTCGCCGCTCAGCATTATTTTAAGCTTGTTGTCACTGATAACGATAAGTTCCATGATAAATCTTTGCGTCTTCCGCCGAAAAAGCGGAATAATAGCTCCTTTCCGAAATAAGACTATGGAAATAGCCTAATATAAATTTTATTGTAGCTATCCCTCTTCTATTAAACATTATAATCAAGAACAGGCGAAAATGGTACCCCTAAATTTTTGGTAATTTCACATTTCCATCACAAATGTAAAAACATGGGTGGCAAAATCTGTTTTGGGGAGAGAAAACAGAAGTTTATAGGGGAGTTTAATTTTACAAAAAAGAGCACACTGCGATTTTTCTGTGGGACAATCGGCTATCACAGACGAGAGCAGTGTGC
>JAZUQN010000063.1:0-4566 GCA_045605745.1 Eubacteriales bacterium | reverse complement strand
TGAAATATACGCTGATGCAAAGATCTGAATAATACCGAGAAGAAGTCCGCCGAGCATAGCACCGGGAATTGAGCCGATTCCGCCAAAAACTGCTGCAGTAAAGGCCTTAATACCGGGCATGGAGCCGGTTGTTGGCTTAATATACGTATATGTTGCACCGTAGAAAATGCTTGCAACTGCCGCAAGTGCAGATCCAATTGCAAATGTGATGGAAATAGTTTTGTTTGTGCTTATGCCCATAAGCTCTGCCGCTTCTTTATCTTCCGAAACAGCGCGCATTGCCTTACCAACCTTTGTTTTACTTATAAACAAAGTGAGGGCTATCATAATGACAGCAGTAACAGCAAGTGTAACAAGAGTTATTCCATTTATTTCAACACCGCCTATTTTAACACCCGGGAGGTCAATTATCTTTGGAAAAGCCTTTTGCTGGGTACCGAAAATAAGCTGTGCAATATTCTGAAGGAAATAGCTAACACCAATCGCAGTTATAAGAACTGCAAGAGGTGAAGCTTTGCGAAGAGGCTTATATGCCAAAAATTCGATCGCAACACCGAGAAGTGCACAAAAAGCAATACTGATAAGTATTGCAAAAACAGGAGGCAAATTAAAGCTCATAACGGTTACAATAACCGAATATGCGCCTATCATAATTACATCGCCGTGTGCAAAATTAAGCATTTTAGCGATTCCATATACCATAGTATATCCGAGAGCAATAAGAGCATATATGCTTCCCAGACTTAAGCCGCTTATTAGGGTTTGAAAAAATAGACTCATAAAAAATTGGTCCTTTCTTTTAGTTCCTCGCAAAATTGCTGATGTTATAACGTATAAAAAATAGCAAAAAGCAAAAAAGCGATTTCCCAATAAAACAACAATTCCCTGCGGCGAGCTCGCTCACCGCAGGTCAATGTTATAGTTTTAAATTATTCTGCTGTATAAAGCTGAGCAACACCGCTCTTGATTATCATTACAAGAGGAAGCTTAACTGTTTCACCGCTTGCCTCCCAAGTCATTTCACCTGTAACGCCTGTCACAGTGATCTCTGTCATTGCTTTTACAAGGCGATTGTTGAAATCTTCCTGAGCCTCAGGAGTGATCTCTGCCTTTTCAATAGCAGCCTTGATAGCGTAGATTGCATCATAGCCGTCAGCTGCAAACTGGTCAGGTGTTGCACCGCCGCACTTTTCCTTGTATGCAGCAACAAAGCTCTGTACATTCTCCTTTGCATCATCAGCAGCAAAAGGAGTAAGAAGAAGAACATTCTCGCAAAGAGCTGTATCAGCAACCTTACCAAGAATACCGTCAAGACCGTCACATCCGAAGTAGAGCATAGACTCAGCAAACTTGCCTTGAGCCTGTGTAAGGAATGTTGATGCCTCATCAGCATAGATTGGCATAAAGATCATCTCAGCGCCGGAATTCTGAATTGCTGTGATCTGAGTTGAGAAATCGGAAGCTGTGTCAGCTGTGAAGGATTCTGTTGCAACGATCTCAATACCATTAGCATCAGATGTTGACTTAAACGCTTCATAAAGTCCCTTTGAATAGTCGATATCAGCTTGATAGAAGATAGCAACCTTCTTGGGAAGATTGTTAGCACCAATATAGTTAGCAGCAGCGATACCCTGAGATGAGTCAGAGAAGCATACGCGGAAAGCTGCGTCATTATCCTTAAGTGCATCATCTGCAGAAGCAGAGGGTGTGAGAATAAGTATTCCATCATCCTTTGCGGCAGCAACAACAGAAGCTGTCTCGCCGGAAAGTACACCGCCAAGGGATACCATCATTCCGTCGTCCATAAGCTTACCGTAAGCCGCAACAGCAGATTCGGGCTGTCCTGCGGAATCCTGGAAATCAAGTTGAATTGTAAAGCCGTTGATACCGCCGGCAGCATTGATTTCTGCAACAGCTATTTCAGCGCCGTTCTTAACAGAGTTACCATAGTTAGCATGAGCACCGGTCAGAGGGCCGATACCGCCGATAACAAGTACGTTTGCGTCCTTCTCTTTTGCTTCGCCGCAAGATGCGAATGCCGCACAAGAAACGATCATGAGAAGAGCAAGAACAAGTGAAGTGAGTTTTTTCATGATTTTTCTCCTTTGAAATGTTTAATCTGAGTATATTTTTGCGACCGAACAAACGATCGTAATCAGATTTAAAATGAATATAAATTCTGAAATCAAGGGGTTAAAACAAATAATTGCACCTATTATAACACTTTACCATAAAAAAGTCAAGTGTTTTATTCAAAAAAATGTATTTTTATGAAATTATACATTTTCACCGTTTATCTGCGAAAAATTTTCGGAGAATTTGAGCGCAATCCTTTGCTAAAACTCCGGGAACACAGCATGGTTTGTGATTAAAAGGGTAAGATCTAAGATCAATTAATGAGCCAAATGCCCCTGCCCTTGCATCTTTAGCACCATAAACGACTCTTTTAATTCTTGAGTTTATAACCGCACCTGCGCACATTGGACAAGGTTCAAGAGTTACATACAAGCTACATTCAGACAATCGCCAACTGCCAATCGCCTTACTTGCACCGTCGATTGCCATTATTTCTGCGTGATTTATTGCGCTGCCTCCATTTTCGCGAAAGTTATGAGCACGTGATATGACAGTTCCATTCAAAACAACAACTGCTCCAACCGGGACTTCGCCAAGCTCATATGCTTTTTGTGCTTCAATAAGTGCTTCACGCATAAATTTTTCATCAGCCAAGTAATCCAACATAAACTATCTCACTAAAAACAACATAAATCAAAAAGACTATCATCAAGGGACTAAAAAATCCCAAAACATACTCTCTAAGCGAATAATGCTTTCCAAAATCCATAAGCCTTTTAGTAATTATTCCAAAAGCACCATCACGAAATTCAGATTTCTGCCTTTTTTTCAGCTTCGGAACAAGGTATATGAGAGATATTGCACCACAAATAAGCACAGTTGATTCTATCACAGCACACAGCTTTAAAGCTGTGGAATTTTTTAGAGTTCCGACAAGGACAGTTTCCGTAACAGCAATGAGGTTATTAAGCATATGAACGATTACACCACACCAGATTGAGCCGGTTTCGGTATATAGCCAACCAAATACTATACCGGAAATTGTTGCAAAAAATATCTGATCATGGTTTCCGTGAACAAGACCGAAAATTATACCACTAACTATTATAGCAAAATTCTTACCAAGTGGCATCAGGTTGGTCATAATAAGACCTCTGAAGAACAGTTCTTCGCAAAGTGCAGGTATCAGCACCGTTGTAAAAACCATCAGAACAATATTCTCATCATGATAAGAGGTTGTAACACCCGGACCGCCATCACTAAAGTATCTCATTAAATGTGAAGCAGTGAAACAAAGCCCGAGAGAAGAAATAATAAACGCACCCGGAAAATCACCAAGCTTCATAGAAAAGCTCGGTGAAATATATTCCTTCTTAAAGATGGCCCTGTATAAAAGGATAGAAATCAAATAAGAGATAAGATAAGAAAATCCAAAGCTTATATTGTTTGCAACATTCACAGCTTTTAACGAAAGTTCGCTGATAGTTCCCACGAGCAATTGCTGAAAAACCTGAAGCGTACCGGCAAATAAAATGAAGAAAAATATTGCCAGACAAGCTCTGTTTATCCTACACTTAATCTCTCGCACTATAAACTACTCCTTATCAATTATTTTAAGAAACCGTTAACGATTTGCTCCTCTGCCTCAGCCTCTGTTAGGCCAAGCGTCATAAGCTTAATAAGCTGTTCGCCTGCAATCTTACCAATCGCCGCCTCATGAATCAGGCTTGCATCTGTATTGTTTGCAAGAATTTCGGGTATTGCGCTTACACTCGCATTATCCATTATAATAGCATCACACTCTGTATGGCCTGCGCACTTGTTATTTCCATTGATCTTAGAAATAAATATTTGATGAGAGGTATCTTTAGCAACACTTCGAGAAACAACATTAGTGCTGGAATTTTCTCCATTAAGGTCAACCTTAAATTCAGTTCTTGCATACTGAGCTCCGTGAGTCATCAACTTTTCATGAATGACGAGGGTTGCATCCTTTTCGAGCCGAGCATTTGTGATGCGATTTGTGGAATCAATACCCTTTATTTGAGTTGTTTCCATTTCCATATAGCTACCCTCGGAGAGATTTATAATGGTTGTAGGATTCATAATATTTTCTCCGCCGGCTTCCTCTTTACCGCCCTCTCCATAATGCTTTTCAACATACTTAAGCTTAGAATTTTTGCCAATAAAGAAGCTGTGAATACCATCATGGCCTGATTTTTCAGAACCGCAATTGTGAATACCGCATCCTGCAATTATGGTTACATCACATTCATCACCGATATGAAAATCGTTATATACAAGATCATTAAGACCTGTTTCGCTGATGATCACCGGAATGTGCAGCGTTTCTCCTTTTGTGCCGCTTTTAATAAATATATCAATACCTGACTTATCATTCTTTGTAACAATATCAATAGAAATAAGCTATACAGGAATATATAATGGTTTAGATGCATCATTATCTCTTATAGCTATTATAGAATCTCT